>JBDTPR010000797.1:0-3004 GCA_039932635.1 Candidatus Solibacter sp. | reverse complement strand
CCCCAACCGCGTTACGCGATGAGGTCGTGAAGCACTTCGCCGGCGACGTCGGTTAACCGGAAATCACGCCCGCTATAGCGGTACGTGAGCTTGGTATGTTCAATGCCGAACAGGTAAAGAATCGTAGCGTGAATATCGTGTACGTGAACCGGTTTGTCGATAGCCTTGAAGCCGAAATCGTCGGTGGCCCCGTGGATATGGCCGCCCTTTACCGCGCCGCCCGCCAGCCACATGGTAAACCCGAACGGATTGTGATCGCGCCCGCGTTTTACCGAGCCGCTGGCGCCGCCGACTTCACGCACCGGCGTGCGGCCGAACTCGGAACCGCAGACCACCAGAGTGTCCTTCCACATGCCGCGCTGCTTGAGATCTTTGATCACGGCGGCGAACGCCTGGTCGGAGTTCTTGGCGTTGACCTTGTGCGCCAGAATGTCGCCGTGAGCATCCCAGGGGTCGCCCTTCGAATAGTAGACCTGCGTCATGCGCACGCCCTTTTCGGCGAGGCGTACAGCGGTGAGCGCGCCACGCGCCACCGGACCGGGGCCGTACATATCGAGGGTGGCCTGCGATTCCTTGCGCACGTCGAAGACTTCGGGCGCCTCGGTCTGCATGCGGTAGGCCACTTCCATCGATTTGATGACGCCTTCCACCTGTTGATCGGTGCCGACGGCAGTCTCGCGCATGCCTTCCAATTTCTGCAGAAGGTCTAACTCGCGCCGCTGCTCGGTAAGCGAGAACTTAGGGTTGTTGACGAAACTTACCAGCTTCTTAGGATCGAAGGTCCGCTCGATGACGACTTTCTTGGGCTTCTCTTTGCCATCTTTGTCCTTCTCGGCTTCCTTCGACATGTCGTCGGGCATTTCCTCGGTCATCATCTCGCCCTCGGCGTCGCCGCCCGCAGCGTCGGGAGCGGTCTGCACGCGATTGGAGATGAAGGTGCCCTGATTGACGGCGGGCAGGAAGCCGTTGCTCCACAGCGGCGGGCCCACAGTGGTAGGCACATCGGGGCAGAGGACGACGTAGCCCGGCAGATTCTGATTCTCTGTGCCGAGTCCGTACGTCAGCCACGCGCCCATGGACGGGCGGCCGGCCTGATTGGCGCCGGTATTCATCATGAGGCAGGAGGGCTCGTGATTCGGGATCTCGGTGAACACCGAGCGCACCCAGCAGATGTCGTCGGCAACTTCGCCGAGGTTCGGCCAGAGTTCACTGACGTCCATCCCGCACTGTCCGTACTTCTTGAACTTGAACGGCGACTTCATCAGTTCGCCGGTGCGGCGTTCGGTCTTGATCGTGCCGCCGGGCAATGGCTGCCCATCGTATTTTTCCAGCGCGGGCTTCGGATCGAAGCTATCGATGGAGGAGCAGCCTCCGTTCATGAACAGGAAGATGACTCGCTTGATGCGCTGCGGGTGATCCAGGCTGGCGACTCCGATGTTGCCCTCGGAATCGAGCACGGCGCCGGCTTTGGCCAGCGAACCATTCAGCATACCGGCAAACGCCATCATGCCGAAACCGTTCCCGACCTTGCGCAGGGCCTCGCGGCGTGTCAACGGATTAGAGGACTTGTGACTGGACATAGGGTCTCCTGGGTAGCCTTAATTGATGAACAGAAACTCGCTCGAACTGAACAGCACCTTGACGTAACGTCCCCATGCGGTGGGGTCGTATTTGACCGTCGTCGGCACGGACGGTCCGGCGCCGCGGCGTCCGCCACCGGCGCCGCCGAAGCCACCGGCAAAGCCGCCCATGCCGCCCATCATCCCCATGCCCATGGGAGCCGCGCCATCTGCGGCAGGCGCCGCCTCGGCCACTGCCACTCCATCGACTGCCGGCTTCGCTGCGTCCGTGGTCACGGCGGGAGCACCGGGCGCGCCGCCGCCTCCGCCACGCCCGCCGCGTCCGCCGGCAGGTGTTTCGGCAGGCTTGAGTTTGTTCTCTTCGAACTCCTTCAGGGGCTCGGAGTGCAGGTAATCGATGCCGAGTTTGACCTCCTGTTCGCTGGGTTCGCGGCCATAGGCGAGGAGGTAGGCCTTCTTGATGCGCGAGCGATTATCCGGCTCGCCGGCGATGCGCTTGGCGAGTTGCTCGGCTTCCGCTTGCATGAAATCGCTATTCATGAGGAACAGCCTCTGCAACGGCACGGTGGTCGTAAAGCGCTTCTCCGCGCTGATATTGGGCGCCGGGAAATCGAAGAGTTGCAGGAACTCGTCGAGCTTGTAGCGGCTCACTCTGCCGTACACGGTGCGGCGGGTGAAGGCCGGCGTGAGGTCGGTGGAAGGTCCGCCGAGCGATTTGTCGAGATTGCCCGAGACCATCAGCACGGCGTCGCGAAGCTGTTCGGCTTCAAGCCGTTTGCGGTCGAAGCGCCAGTACGAGCGATTGCCGGAATCCTTGGCAAGGTTGGCCGCATCGTTGTCGCTCGAGAGCTGGTAGACCTGGCTCAACATAATTTCGCGATGCAGCTTCTTGACGGACATGCCGTTCCTCACGAAGTTGCTGGCCAGATATTCGAGTAAGTCGGGATTAGTCGGTCGCTCACCAGTGGTGCCGAAGTTACTCGGCGTGTCGATGATACCGGTGCCGAAGTGTCCCTTCCAGATGCGATTCACGATGACACGCATGCTGATGGGCTGCTTGAGAATTTCTTCGGCCAACTCGAGGCGGCCACTGCCCTTGGTGAGCGGCTTCGGCTCGCCGGGCGAGAGGATGCTGAGGAAGTGACGCGGCACTTCGTCCCCCAGGTTCTCGGGGTTGCCACGCACCGCAAGCTGTATCTCGACGGGCTTGGCGAGATCTTCCACGCCGTGAATAAAGGGGTAGGCGGGATCGAGTTTCTTGCGAGCCTCTTCGACATCGGTGCGGATGGTCGCCATCTGCGTTTGGGCTTCGGAGCCGGTCCGGCTTTCCAGTCCCCAACCGCGGAACAGCAGCACGCCAGGTTTGCCGCCGCGTCCGCCGCCCATCGCCATCATGGCCGCGGGATCGTCGGAATCGCGGAGTT
>JBDTPR010000796.1:0-3006 GCA_039932635.1 Candidatus Solibacter sp. | reverse complement strand
GCGCGCGAAGCCGGGCAGTGAGCGCACCTCGATGCTATGCGCCGCGTCGGTGGATCGTCGTTTCGGGGCGTATACTGAAACTGGAAATGAGTCAGCCTCCGCTGAGGCCACTTCATCGTGATGAAACGTTGAACAAGGTCAAACTAGCCCAACTTGAGCGGCTGTCGAACGATGATTTGTTGCGATCCCTGTCGCCCGGCTGTAGCAATTGCCTGCGAACACGGCCGGACGGAACGATGCTTGAAGGCCATCACCGGATCTATGTGTTGCGTATTCGCGGCGTCGATGTGGATGCCCTGCCCCGCCAGATCGAGCAGCGAGCGCAGGAAGACTAGTCGTTGGGGGGCCTGATGTATACGGAACTGCACTGGATCGATGGGTATTGGCCCGGCAGGTTGTCAGTCTCCGCCCGGCCGAGAGGCGGCGACTGGCTGGAGGAGGAACTTGCTCATTGGCGCGCGTCCGGTGTTGACGAAGTGATCTCGCTGCTCGAACCCGAAGAAGCCGAAAGGCTTGATCTGCGTGACGAGGAATCCGTCGCAATGGGCGTTGGCATGCAATTCCGTTCATTCCCCATTGTCGACCGGAGCGTTCCGGCCTCGCGGCGCGAAACCCTTCGGCTGATCGACCAACTTAGTGCCGTTCTCAGCTCCGGAAAGAACATCTCCATACACTGCCGGCAAGGGATCGGGCGTACAGGATTAGTGGCCGCCAGCCTGCTGGTGAATCGCGGATTGTCGCCGGGCGGGGCTTTCGACATCATCAGCCAGGCACGTGGCATCGCGGTCCCGGAAACCGACGAGCAGCGTGAGTGGGTGGCGTTACTTGGCGCGGGGCTTTCCGTCTGACAGACCCGACACGGTGCGCGATCTGGCGACCTTCGACCAGCCCAATCACCTGTCGGAAGGCATGCGCTTCGTGCTGGTGAACGGCGTGCCCGTCATCGAGGAAGGCAGGATGACGAATGCGCTGCCGGGGAAAGTGCTGACGCGATAGCGCGCGCGAAACCGGGCAGGGAGCGCACGATATCCGCGCGCGGAATGGTGAGCGAAAGGCGCATGTAGCCGTGGCGTCCGAAGCCGGCGCCGGGGACGGCGAGGATGCCCTCCTGCTGGAGCAGGCCGATGAAGGCGATATCGTCGGGCATCGGGGTGCGCGGAAAAACGTAAAAGGCGCCCTGGGGACGCGGCGCGACGTAGCCCATCGATTGAAGCGCATCGCAGAGCAGGTCGCGCTTCTCCTGATAGTGCGCGACATCCACGGTGGCTTCGGGCACGGCGCCCACCACCCACTGCCAGAGCGCCGGGGCGTTGATGAAGCCGAGAATGCGGTTGGCCATGATGCAGGCGCCGCGCAATTGGGCAAGGCCCGGAAGGTGCGGCGGCAGCGCCAGGTAGCCGATGCGTTCGCCGGGAATCGCCATGGCCTTCGACCAGCTCCAGGCGATCACGGCGCGGTCGAAAATGCGGACCGCTTCGGGAGTGACCGCGCCATCGAAAGTCAACGGGCGGTAAGGTTCGTCGCAGATCACCAGGACATGCTCGGGCAGCACGCGGTTGACGGCGCGCAGGGTGGCCTCGCTATAGACAACGCCGGTGGGATTGTTGGGCGAATTGAGGATGAGCGCGCGGGTTCGCGGGGTGAGCGCGGCGGCGATGCGCTCGGGGTCGGGCTGGAAATCGGCGCCGGTTTCCACCAGCACCATACGCCCGCCGTGATTCTCGATATAGAAACGGTACTCGGGGAAGAAGGGGCTGAGCACCAGGACTTCGTCGCCGGGATCCAGGATGGCCTTGAGGACGGCGTTGATGGCTCCGGCAGCGCCGTTGGTCATGATGATCTCGTCGGCGGTGAAGGGAATGCCGGAGCGCTCGGCGAGGCGGCGGGCGAGCGTGGCGCGCACCTCGGGGTACCCGGCGTTCGGCATGTAGGCGTGGCTGCGCGGGCGGTTCTGCGCGACGGCATCACGTAGGGCGGCGATCACTGCCTCGGGCGGCTCGACATCGGGATTGCCGATGGAGTAATCGAAGACGTTTTCCGCGCCGCGTTCGCGCCGTAATTGCTGGCCGATTTCGAACATGCGGCGGATCCACGAGGAACTCTCCATCTGCCCGGCAATGGCGCGCGAGATTCGCATTTCGTGTTTCCGATCTCTAACTCCGATAATACCCCACTCGCGAGTGGTGTACAAGATAAATCACGCGCCTGTGAGTGCGGGCGGATATAATCGTGCTTTCATGTCATCGACTGTTGTACCGACCATTGCGCGGCCGGAGCATTCGTCCTTCCGCTGGACCGTGTGCGCGCTCCTCTTTTTCGCGACCACGATCAGCTACGTGGACCGGCAGGTGCTCAGCCTGTTGGCGAAAACGCTGGAAACGGAAATCGGCTGGACCGCCAACGAATACGGCAACATCACGTCGGCGTTCGCCGCGGCGTACGGCATTGGTTTGCTGGGGGCGGGGTGGTTGCTGGACAAGTTTGGCACGCGGTTCGCTTTTGCGATCGCGGTGGGAGTGTGGAGTCTGGCGGCCATGGCGCACGCCTGGGCTACCACGGCGTTCACCTTCCTGATTGCGCGCGCGCTCCTGGGGCTGGGCGAATCGGCCAACTTCCCGGCCTGCATCAAAACGGTGGCGGAGTGGTTTCCCAAGCGGCAGCGCGGCATGGCGACGGGAATTTTCAATTGCGGTTCCAACGTCGGGGCGATGCTCACGATCCTGGTGGTGCCTTCGATGGCGAAAAGATGGGGCTGGCAATCGGCGTTCATCTTCACAGGCGCCATCGGCTTCATCTGGGTCACCGCGTGGATGCTCCTGTACAGGCGCCCCGAGTTGCATCCCAAAGTTTCGGCGGAAGAACTGGCGCTGATTCAGAGCGATCCGCCCGATGCGGTAGCGGCCGTACATTGGAAGCGAGTGATCGGAAAGAAGGAAACCTGGGCATTCGGCATCGGCAAGTTCCTTTCGGATCCGGTCTGGTGGTTCTTTCTTTTCTGGCTGCCCA
>JBDTPR010000795.1:0-3008 GCA_039932635.1 Candidatus Solibacter sp. | reverse complement strand
GGAACCAAATCGTGCCGAGGGTATAGCTTAAGCGTATGTTCCAATTCGCATCAACGCTTTTGATAAGCGGGGGCAGCGCAGGACTAGCAACAGCAATGACCATCGCCAGTGCAAAAACTGACCAGAACGCACGGTCTTCAGCAATAGGCGGTGTCGTTGCTCTCACAGCAGATACGCTACCATTCTGCGCATGGCGGCAGGAAAACGGCGTTATCGGAAAGTGGACCGAATCGGCCCGCCATGCCGTTCATGACGTTGATCGTGACCGTACGTTTGGTATCAACGGGGCACCTGGTCTTGCGCTACCCGGCAGGAGCGAGAGTGTTGTCAGGAATGGTGAAGTGAACGGGATTTTTCCTCGAGTACGAACCTGTAGCTGGCACGCCCAGTCAAAGGGAGTCATTCCCCTTCCCCCATTTCGGTGCGATTCCCCCAAACCATTTCGCGAACATTGCGCACGAAATTCTCAACACGCTCAATCACTTACAGCCCTACCATAAAATTCCCCGAAAGTCGTCATGATACTTCCTTAGTTATGGCGACCCCAGCACAACTCGCAGCCAACCAGGCCAATGCGCAGCGTTCTACCGGACCCCGCTCCGTCGAGGGCAAGTCCGCCTCCCGCTTCAATGCCCTGAAACACGGCATCGACGCCGCCTCCACCGTCATCCCCGGCGAAGATCCTGCGGCCTACCAGGCGCTCGCCGACGCATACGACGCCCAATACCAACCCGCCAATCCCACCACCCGCTTCCTCCTCGATTCCATGATCCGCGCCGACTGGCACAAGCAGCGCCTTCAGACCCTCGAATCCGGCCTCATCCACAAACTGCTCGCCGAAACCCCCGGCGCCTCGCTCATCGACGTCATGCTCAACGACTCGCCCGCCGGCAAACTCCTCGCCCGCATCCAGCGCCAGATCGCCGCCCACGAGCGCGCCTGGTTCCGCGCCCATCGCGAAATCGTCCGCCTTGCCGCCCAGCCCCTCGACACACCAGACGACGAAGCACTACCCGAAAGATTCGAAATTGCGGAACGAACCCAATCGCCCGCGCCTAAGTCCGCTAAATCCTGGCCTCCCATTGACGAAAAGACCGGTAAGCCGTGTTACTTCGTCGGATGAATGCCGTGCGGACTCACTCAATCTTCATCAAATTCGTCTCCCTCCCCCTGTACACTGGGAATCTTTGGGGGGCATTGGTGATTTTTCGCGTCGGAATGATAGCAGTGATTGCGGCCGCGGCGATTTGGGCGGCAGACAAGGTGGTCGGCGGACCCTTCGTGGTGAATGTGGGCTCGCGCGTTGCCACCATCGGTTGGATTGTCCAGACCGGATCCGCGAAAGTCCAGATTCCGCCCGCGCCGAATAAGCCGGCCAGCGTCAAAGTGTCGCCCGCCCTCAAGGTCGAATACACAGGACTCTCCGCCCTCCAACCGAACACGCGCTACGATTACGAAGCCGGCGGCCGCAAAGGGTATTTCAAAACGCCGCCCACCGGCGCCGAACCCTATAACTTCGTCCTCTTCGGCGACGTGCGCACTCGCCACGATGTGCACCGCCGCGTGATCGCCCAGATTCTCAAACACGGCATCCCCGATTTCGTCCTCCACAGCGGCGATCTCGTCGAAAACGGCAAGGACTCCGCCCTCTGGGCCAACTACTTCGACATCGAACGCGAACTGCTGCGCCAGACCGCCTTCTTCCCCTCGCTCGGCAATCACGAGCGCAATGCCAGCGAGTTTTACGATTTTTTCCAGACTCGCATGCCCTACTACTCCTTCAATTGGGGCAACGCGCACTTCGCCGTGCTGGATAGCGACATTGCCAACGTATCGGCCACCAAGACCGCGCGCGACGCCTTCTGGACCGCCCAGACCAAGTGGTTGGAAGAAGATCTCGCGGCCAACCAAAAGGCCGACTACCGCTTCATCGTGGCGCACCACGGGCCGTTCACCGCCGTGGAACGCCGGCAGGGCGACAATCCGCACATGACCGCCTTAACCGCGCTGTTGGAACGGCAGAAGGTCACCGCCGGCCTCTTCGGGCACGATCACAACTACCAGCACTACCTGAAGAACGGCATCCACTACGTGGTCAGCGGCGGTGGCGGCGCGCCGCTCTACGACGTCAACAAGCCCGATCCGGCAATCACGCAGAAAGTCGTCAGCGTCGAAAACTTCGTCTCGGTCAGCGTCAACGGCAAGACCGCGAAAGTCCAGGCCATCGACATCAACGGCAACGTGATCGACGAATTCGAATTCAAGGGCACAGGCCAGTAGCCGCTACTTCCGGCAGCGGACGTCGAAGCGGACTTTGCCGGAGTTCACCTTCTCCGGTGAGATTACCTGCAGCACCACCCAGCCGTCCGCCGGACCCTTCAGTATCCAGTCGTAGCTGACCGGGAGGTCGCCCGCCGCCGCGAAGTTGAGCGTGAAGGTCGCGGTGGAGGGCTTGTCGCTGCGTACCCACGTGTACTTCACGGGACCGGCCGCATCGGCGTGAATATGGCCTGCGAAATGGACGCGCGCCGGCTTGCAATTCCCGGTGATCGCGGGCGCGGTGACGGTTGCCTTCACGGCCAGTGCGGCGAGCAGCAGGGAATGCACCGTCAGACCCTCAGCACCTTATCGAGCTCCAGGAATTCCTTAATGTGGGGATGGTCGCTCTTCTCCAGGTCGGCCACGGGACCGAAGAAAATCACGCCGCCTTCATAAAGGAAGACCACGCGGTCGGCCACTTTGTACATCAGGTCGAGATCATGCGTGACCACCACGCTGGTCAGCTTGAGTTGCTGCTTGAGGCGCAGCATCAGGTCGCCCAGGTGGTCGCTCATGATGGGGTCCACCATGGTGGTGGGCTCGTCGTAGAGCACGCACTGCGGTTGCGCGGCCAGGGCGCGGGCAATCGCCACGGCGCGTTTGTACCCGGTGGAAAGGTCGACGGGATACGCGTTGGCGGCGTCGGCGATATCCACCATTTCGAGCAGCCCCTGCACCACGTCCTCCTT
>JBDTPR010000794.1:0-3011 GCA_039932635.1 Candidatus Solibacter sp. | reverse complement strand
CACCACTACCGAGACGCGTGGCGGGAGCTTCGGTTGTTCCGAATTAGATTGAGGCGTCAACCCTGTAGGATAGCGGTTTCAGCCCTTAAAGTGCATCTTATCGACGAGGGACTGAAAACGTGGGTCGCTGCGTACACAGGTGGCACTGGTGCTGCGCAGGAAGATCATGCCGCTGGAACGCTGGCGATAGGCCTCCTCGAGCAGATTGAGGGCTTGGTCGCCGTCGCCGAGCGCGATCGAGATCTTGCCGCGATCGAACGGGGAGACGTAGCGCACGCGGGCCAGAGCTTCGATATCGGACAAGAGCCTACGGGATGCCTCGTGTTTGCCGAGGCGGGCCAGTTCGCTCGCGACCAGGGACATGCCGTGCGGGTCGCCTTCCGCGGAGACCTGGGCGCGGATCAGGACATCTTCCGCGTCCCTGCCTTGTCCCGCGGCGCGGCCGGCGCGAAGTAGCACTACTGAGGCGCTGGCAAGCTCGGGAGCCAGTTCGGAGGCGCGTCGTGCCTGTTCCAGAGCGGCCGCGGCGTTACCTTCGGCGAGTAGTCCGTAAGCCAGATTCACACAGGCCATGACGGAATAGGGCGCCAGTTCGGCGGCGCGGCGCAGTTGCGGCATCGCCTCCTTGAGGCGGCCCTGATCGCGCAGAAACATCCCGTACCAAAGGTGCGCGGACTGTAGATCCGGGCTCAGCGCCAGGGCGCGGCGGAATTCCCGCTCCGCGCCGGCCCAATCCCAATCGTAGGCTTCCATGATGGAAGCCAAAGCGACGTGTCCCTCGGCCAGTCGCGGATTGAGTTCCAGTGACTTACGTGCCGCGTCGCGCGCCTTTTCCATGCCTTCCTGAGGAGCGACGTAGCCGAACTGCGCAAGCATATTGTGGGCGTCGGCGAGTCCGGCCCAGGCTTCGGCGAAGCGTGGGGCGCGCGCGATGGCCTGCTCGAAACTGGCGACGGCATCGCGCAGCGGACCCTCGGTCTGCTTATCCATTGCATAGCGGCCGCGAATCACCAGGTCCTGCGCCTGCGAGTCGCTGACGGACGAGATAGGGCTGGCGGCGTGGGTGCGCGAGATCAGCACGACGGCCAGCACCACAAGGATTCCCATAAGGATCAGCGATGCCATCATGAAGCGCGGCCGCAGTTGTGGCTTGCCCGACACGGGGCTGCGCGGCGGCGGCGAGGGCATCACGGAATCCGACGCTTTGAGTGTCAGGGGCGGGGCTGCAGGCGCTTGTCCTGCGGGCTCGATGTGCGGGGTTTCGACGCCCGCTTCCATTGCCGGCCCTCCATGGTTCTCCTCATTGAGCTCATGGAATATGGGAACGTACGTACCCTTAGGCAGTTCGATTCGTATCGGGTCGTACTTGCCCGGCCCCTCGTAATACTTGGCCATCCGACTGCGCAAGTTGCGAGCCTGCACCCGCACAATCGGGTCCAGCCGGGGATTGAAGTCGTGACCCCGGTCGAACACCTCCAGACCCAGTACCTGTTCTTTAATACCCGACGCTCTGCCCGCCATCGTCTCCTGGACAATGTACCGCAGGAAACGGCACAAGCTGGGCGACGAAACCAGGGGTGGGCTCTTTGTTATTCGCGCCAATTGATCATTCACTGACATGGGAGTGATTGTTAAAGTTGGACGTGATGCATCCCATTTAGTCGCGGACCAGTTAACCCCCTTTTCCCCTGACACCTGTCGCCAGTGTTAAGCGTCCGCGTGATAGCGTAACAATCATGACGTCTCAGGAGATACTCGGGTTCATCACAGGCATCGGCGTGGTGCCCATCGTTCGTGTGTCCAGCGCACAGGCGGCGGTGCAGGCGGTGGAGGCGATTTACCGCGGCGGTGTGCGCGCGGCGGAGATCACCATGACCGTGCCGGGAGCGCTGCGCGCGTTGGAAACGGTGGCGGACAGCCTGGGCGATAAGATGATGCTCGGCGCCGGGACGGTACTGGACCCGGAGACCGCGCGCGCCTGCATGCTGGCGGGAGCCAACTTCTTCGTGACGCCGGCCCTGCGCGTCGCCACTATAGAGATGGCGAAGCGGTATTCGAAGGTTATCTTCCCCGGCGCACTGACTCCCACCGAAGTGCTGACGGCGTGGGAGGCAGGAGCGGATGCGGTAAAGATCTTCCCGTGCGGCAATATGGGCGGGCCGAAATACATCAAGGCGCTGCGCGGGCCGTTCCCGCACATCTCGATGATTCCCACCGGCGGGGTCAATCTGGAGACCACAGCGGATTTCCTGAAGGCGGGCGCATGCGCGGTGGCCGTGGGCTCGGAGATGGTGGACGCGAAGACGATTGCCGAGGGGCGCTTCGATGTGATCGAAGAGCGCGCGCGGCAATATCTGGCGTGCGTGGCCAAGGCGCGCGCCGAGATGGCGGGGTGAGCGGGACTACTCCCGGCAGGGACGATCCACGAGCAGGCCGGCCCACGCAGCGCTTCGGTGGCTTGGTCGTTACACGGCCAAGTGGACCCGGCAGTCGGGAACTGTCGGTTTCCGATAACGCCACTTTCCGACCGCTTATCCGAAACCACGGCCCTGTCGCTTGCCGGGGCCGGCTGCGATGGACGATATCGGCTGGCGTTTAAGACCCGACCGATGCTCCATCCAACTTGAAGGATACTCCTGAGCTTTTCAGGTGCGTTCGTGCCAGAATCCCGGGCGTCTTTTTCCGTGCGCTACCGCGAAGATGACCACCGAAGTGTCGTCGGTTCGAAAGACGACGTAGAAGGGAAACCGCCGAAACAGCGCCCTCCGAAGATCAGCATCGAACACCTGAAAGCTGTCGGGCGAAACGGCGATGAGGTCCATCAGCCGATCCAACTCATCGAGGAACCGAACCGCGGCACGCGCGCTCCGCTCGGCGTACCATGCAACGGCATCATCGGCATCGCGCAGAGCGGCCGGATGGAAGCGGACGGACCTTGGCTTCAACCGTTAAATCTGCTTCGGAGTTGCCGACGGACCTGGTCCCAGGCGATGGTCCGAACCGCACCCGAA
>JBDTPR010000793.1:0-3024 GCA_039932635.1 Candidatus Solibacter sp. | reverse complement strand
TTACTTTGCGGCGGGTGCTGCCGGCCTTCGGAACAGACCTCCATACACGGCTTTGCCCAGGATGTGTCCCTGAATCGCTTTCAGAACGCTGGCGCGGGTTTCGAAGGCGTCGGCGGTGGGCTTCACGTCAAGCTTGGTATCCAACGCGTAGAGTTCGAACACGTAGTGGTGCATCGGACCGGTGGCGGCGGCTCCAGGGCCGCGGTAGACGGGGCCGGTGGCGGAGATCTGATAGCTGCCGTCGGGCAATTGCGAGCCCTTGGGTTCGCCTTCGGGCAGTCCGGTGGCCGATGCGGGAATGTTCCAGCGCACCCAGTGCGGCTGATCGTCGGTGGTCTTATTGCGGGCGAGGTCGAGATCGTGAAAACGCAGGAAGAGACTCTGCGTACCGGCAGGCACGTTGGCCCACGATAGCGCTGGAGACGTACCCTCGCCGGGGGCCGCATTGGGATTGGCCTGGCTGAATTTCACAGGAATCTGGCCGCCATCGGGAAACGCCGGAACACTCAAGGTCATCGCGGGAGGTTGGGCGGAGAGCATCGTAGGCGTGATGGACAGTGTCAAGAGGGAGAGCGCAGTGATACCAGGAAGGCGTCGCATGGGACTATCCTAGCTTGAAATTGTTACTTCCGCCGCCGCCCTATTTATTAGAGTCCGCTACCGGTATACGAAGCATCAGCGCGCCCACCCACTGTTTGTCGTTCACGGGACCAAAATTTGCGTGGCACATGGCACAGGCCGGACTGAAGTTGCTGAGTGGGACCGACCGGCGATAATACCACTTGCCCTGATCCTTCTGCACGCTCACCATAGGCTGACCTTGCAGCGCACTCCCCAACGCGGTCTTCTCGAACGAATCGTCGGGAAGGTCGTTGCGGCTCAGCGGATCCAACTTACCCACCAGGCGCATCGAGTCGTTACGGTCGTCGAAGATCAAGGAAATCGATTTCTTGCCTTGCTCCACATTCGCGGGCGTGGTCTCGGCGAACTCCTGCAGTAATGCCGCGAACAGTGTGGCCAACATGAGGTCGCTGGTGTCTTTCGCCGCCTGGACTTGCTGTGCGTCAGGCGCGCTGTCCGCGCGAGCAACCGTGGTCCGGAACAATAACGCGCCGCAGCCAAGAATGACAGCGACAACGCACACACGTTTTAGCCCCGATCCCCGATGGAAAGGAAGCAGGTTCATCGCTCGAATCATGGGTTCCTCCTGGAGCGGCGTACCAGATAAAAGCATCCGCAGGTGCGCTAGTCTATCGCCCGCCTGATTCGAAAGCAATGTGTCCCGCAGACCAGTTGTGAAGAAACCAACGCAGGGGCGGCCGTCGCCGCCCCGGTTCGACCGCAGGCTACTGCGCTGCTTCGGAATTCTTCAACCGAATGCCGCCATTGGCGGTTGTGATGTGAATCGCAGGACCGCCCGCGCCGATATTGAATTCCATCTTCCGCGCCCTGGCGTCGGCGCTTAGGGGCATTGGAAAGTCCGACTGAATCCGCCCCATTCCGGTCTCGGCCTGGACACGCGCGCCGGAATGCGCCGGCATGGCGACGGTCACGCCGCCGTTCTGCGTTTTCAGTTCGATCTGCCGCAAATCCGACGCGTTGGCGGCCAGTTCGACATCGATCCCGCCGTTCACCGTTTCGCCTTTGACCTCGCCGGCCACCCTTTTAAGGCGTACGCCGCCATTGGTGGCATCTACCTGGATCTGGCCGCGGACGTCAGAGACGCTCAAGCCGCCGTTGCGCGATTTCAGCGTCAGATCGGAAAGCTGCGGCACGAAGATCTCGTAGGTGACGCTCCACGATGCATCGTTCCCCGCGTCCGGTCCGGTGGCGCGCACCTGCCCGCCGTTGCCGTCGATTGCCACGCGACTGACCAGGTTTGCCGCGGCGCCCTGGTTGTCTGCCTGGGCTTCGATGCGTGCGCGAACCAGCACGTCGCCGCGCGTCCAACCTTTCACGGTGATGCCGCCGTTCGGGCTGGCGTCGATATTCAGGCGCCCGATGGAAGGCAAACTTTGCTCACGGACCTCGCAATGGCGCGCGCGGTCGCGATCGGAATTGCCGTTGGAGCAGGTCAGCTGCTTCTCTATGTTGTTTTGCATCTGAGCGAGCACTGGAAAGCTCGCCACGGATACCGCGAGGCCGACTCCGGCCGCAAACGTCGATACGAATTTCATTGGATACTCCTTCGTGTGGAACCTGGCGGCCGTTCAGGTCTGTTCCCAAGCGCGCATTTGTTCCGTCGTTTCAGATACCGCCGTAACGGGAAAAGGTTACAGCGTTCGGCTTCACACGGACGAGCGTGATCTTTCGCAGTGTGGCGCGACGCGTGCTCTCCCGCTGCCATGGCTACTACTATCAAGAAGTGCGAACACCCTGCCTGCAACTGCATGGCGCAGGCCGACGACAGTTACTGCGGCAGTTATTGCCACGATGCCAAGGATTCCACGGAGATCTCCTGCAATTGCGGGCACGCCGGTTGCTCGCTGGAGGAAGGGGGCGGTGCCAAACGCGTCGAGGCCTGAGGAGGCTGGTATTTCGGATTGAGACATCCTATAATTACCGGCATGCGAAATGGATTGGCCTATGTTCTGCTGTTCACCATGAGCGCGTTGACGAGCATGCTGGCACAGGATAAGAAGACGCCTACGAAACTAGTCTTCGCGGCGAAGAACGGCAATGTAACGTACGACCATACGGCGCATGCCAAGCGTGAGAAGAACGATTGCAAGACCTGCCATCCGGCGCAGTGGCCGCAGGATGCCAAGGGGCCGCTGAATTGGAAGGTAGCCATGCACAAGACGGCGGAGACCGCCAAGACCTCGTGCGGAAGCTGCCACCACCCCGGAGGCACAGCATTTGAGACCAAAGGCAACTGTAGCAAGTGCCACATAAAGGACGCGGCGAAGAAATAGCTCCGGCTGTTTTTCGGGGACGGGTGCCGCCGGCCACGTTTACGTATAGAATGCTTCGTGGAGGCTTATATGACCTGGCGCCCGTCCTGCCCGGCTTTGCTGGCTGTAT
>JBDTPR010000792.1:0-3028 GCA_039932635.1 Candidatus Solibacter sp. | reverse complement strand
CATGAGGACCGGAGCGGGGGCAGTTGCGTGATTTCAGCTCAACAGGAATCAGGCCGTTCGCTGTTTCCACCAAATAGTCGGGCTTCCCGGTCAAGCCGCAAGTCGGAGACACCAGGGGACGCTCGACATTGTGGCGCCGGTCGGTGTCCTGGTAGATAACCCGACCATCCGGAATCCCACATTGCCGTATCTGTTGACGGGCCCGCGCCGACATGAGCAAGGCCACTAGAAATACCATCCCGAGGACGGCAAATGCGATTGTCATTGGGTCCATAAGCGGGAAATCCCGAGCAGAATGACGATCAGAACGTAGAGGAGCATGACAATTCTCGCTACCGCCTGCTGCTGGTGGGCCGCTCGCAGGCGGCGATTGTGGGCCTTGTGATATTGGATTCCGGCCGCGCGCTCTTCTGTAAGCGAGCATGGATAGCCGCTGTGGCTCAGGTGCCACGCTTTCTTGCAGTAGCACCAGGTGCCGATCTCGGAAGCAGAGATGAATCGACCATCGCGGCGCATGGGAGTTTGTTACGGCGTCTCATTCACCGTGAGAGAGTAGTCCACCGGCTCACCGATTTTCGCGCGGAGGTCGCGCACCCAGTTTCTTGGATTTCGGCCGTGCATTACGCGGCCGAGGTAGCCGAGTTGCTCGGCCGCGTTCCCCCGATTCTGGCGGATGTCGTCCTTGGTAGCTCCCGCGTACGCGCGGACCCATTGATCGAGGTTCGGCGGCCGCGAGAAAACGTAGGTCGCATGCCCTTGCTGTGGGACTTCCACCACGGTGGCGTGCTCCAGCTCGAAGATGTACTCATCCCGGAAGAGAAACAGCTTGCGGGTAAGTCTCCGGAGTTGGTTGTAATAGAAAGGATCGTAGTCCGGCTTCCAGGATATTTGGGCGATGTCGAAATCCGCGGGGATCCGGAGTTCGCCGCAGATGCGGTCCAATTCCGTCCGCTCGATCGGTTCACGTTCCAGCCGGAAGCGAATTTTCTGGATCGCGTCATAGAACTTGCCGAATCGATGGTACGTCTTGCGGGCATTCGCCAAAACCTCTTGGGTATCACCTGGGAGGGTGATGTTGAGGCGACTAGGCAGGGCCGTCTCCCACTGCACCAGGCACCACTCGCCGTTTCGAAACAGATACTTTCCGCTCTTCACGAAGGTCGCTTCAACGCCGAACTTCGTACTGATCAGGTGCCTCCACTGGTTCCATGTCGGGTCAAACGCAAGAGGAAGCGAGATCTGGTCCAGGATCACTTCCGCTTTTCGCCGGCTGTCACGGTAGACGGCATGGCCATCGAAAAACTCGACTTTCCTGAGGGGAGCACGGAATCGCCACTCCCGGCGATCCGGGAGGAACGAAAGGATCTTCTTGGCGAAAAAGGTCTCCCGGTCTGGCGAGAGTTCACCGGCAACGAGCAGCGCTCCAAAGCCGCCGTAAGGGAACAGCGCGGGCGCGTCAGGGTCGCGAAGCAAGGTCTGATAGCAGGATCGGAGATCCGGGCGCGCGAGGAGATTGAAGGCGCGTTCGACGGCTTGTAATTGGTCCTTGGACGCAGCATCCGTTTGAAGTTCGAGCCGTCGCACCTTGAGAGCAAGCCTGAGATCTGCGGGTCCGGCAGAGGGAACGGTCCGCAGCAGGTCATAAAGAGTCTGCTCTTCGCAGCCAGGGCGCCTTCGATTGCTGAAGTAAAAGTAGTCGCGGACGGCTGCGTTGGGAAGGTGAACATGCCCGATGCTGAGGCGGCTGCCGGTGACCGCCGCGCGCACGAAGTATTCGCCCCGCTTGTCAGGCTTTGGCTGCGTCACATAGCCGATCGGTGCGAAGTAGAGTTCCCTTGGGCGGCGGGATGGGTTTTGAACGACGCGAAGTTCTCGATTCGGATCGACGGCCGTAGGGTCGAACTCGATCTCGTCTGAGAGATGGATAAAACCAGCAAGGAAACGGGGAATTGTCAGAGAGGCCGCGTCAGAAAACAGGCAGTTGATCGCAGACCCGTCCGGCTGTAGTCTTGCAATCCGATGGGATACCAGGGGCGCTGGTGCTGGGGCCTGGCCTGTGGCAACGGATGGCATCGCGAACTGACCTTACATAATCCGCTGGGTCGGGAGTTCGAACATTCGAAAACCTTCTGGCAGATCAAACGTGGCATAGCCGGTCGCCAGTAATAGCGATTCGGCGTCATCCAGGGCGTTCTGCAGATCCAGCGGCATCCGCATCGGCTCCTCTTGCTGGTCCAGACCCAGCCCAAGCCCAGGATCAGTGTCTTCAGCATGGCCAGGAGCGGCGGCAATCAGCGCCGCGTCATCCAAAAGGGCGCAGACGTCCTCATCATCCCGGCCCACACCGGGAGGCGCTCCGCAAGCCGGGCAGACCGGCTGCGACTCGTTCAACTCGTCAAGCTCAGCACCGCACTCCCAGCAACGCATAGCTCATACTCCGGCCTCAGTGTAAACGGGAAACACGGGTTTCTGCAAAAGTCTCGAAATCGGGACGCACGGCAGCAAGCGTGTGGCAGGCGGTGGTTTGACGGGAAGTATTTTGTTTTCTGCGTATTATCGACAGTCTGAGAGGGGCGATATCCCGGCTGTTTAGCCAACGACAGCGAGCACGCCGGGAGAGCTACCGCCCAGCGGGAGAGCCGATGAAACCGCGGCTCGACGAGGTGTCGGACCTGGCGGAGACCGGGGGGCCAAAGCGTTCATTATGGCCAACCATTCCGCGCTTTCCTGCTTGGCCTATTTCACTCCCCTACACGACCCAAAACACGAAGGACTCCTCTATGGCCCACCCGTTTCCGCTGTTCGAGCAGATCTGGACCCCAACCCGTGAAGTGTTGGTTACTCCCGAAATCACTTCCGCCCTTGAAGTAGGGGCAGCCGTGGCAATCGGGGTTTCTGGCGGCAAGGACTCGGCGGCTACTGCCCTGGCGACGATAGACTACCTCGAAGATGCAGGGCACTGCGGCCCCCGCATACTGATTCACAGTGACCTTGGCCGCGTGGAGTGGCGCCAATCGCTGCCGGCGTG
>JBDTPR010000791.1:0-3058 GCA_039932635.1 Candidatus Solibacter sp. | reverse complement strand
TCCTCAAACTCGCCGGACTCCAGCCCGGCGCCGAATTCCTGGAAATCGATGGCGCGGACAACGGCGTAATGCAAACTCCCGATTTCGTGCGCTCTATGCCGCTCGACAAGGCCCTCCACCCCGCCACCCTGCTGGCCCTCAAGATGAACGGCCAGACGCCTGACATCCACGGCTTCCCCGTCCGCCTGATTGTCCCCGGCTGGGACGGCACAAGCTGGGTCAAATGGGTCACCCGCCTGACCCCCGCCGCCGCGCAGATCGGAGGCTTCTTTATGAATCCGGGCTACCGCTACCCTAAGTACGCGCTCCCTCCCGGCACCCCCGCACGCCCCGCCGAGCTCGAAGTCATCGAGGGCATGCCCGTCAAATCCACCCTGACCTCGCCAGAGGATCAGAGCAAAGCGCCGCTCGGACCCATCACCATCCGAGGCTTCGCCTGGGCGGGTGAAAACGCCATCGAACGCGTCGAAGTCTCCACCGATGGCGGCGCCCGCTGGCAACCCGCGCAGTTGTCGGCGCAGAAGCTCCCGTTCGCGTGGCGTCTCTTCACGCTCAACTGGACGCCCAAGGATCCCGGCTACTACACCATCATGTCCCGCGCCACCGACACTGCCGGCCGCGTCCAGCCCATCCTGCCGCCCTGGAACCCCTCCGGGTACCTGTGGAACGGCATCGACCGCGTGGGTGTCACCCTGGAGAAAGCCTGATGCGTACCACACTTCTGTTGCTCACCGCATTGTTCGCCGTCAGTGCCGCCGATCAGGCCACCATCGACAAGGGGCAGAAGGAGGAGCAGCGCACCTGCGTTCCCTGCCACAGCCTGCGCATCATTCACACCAACCGCCTGAGCCGCGCCGGCTGGAATCGCGAACTCGACAAAATGGCCGGCTGGGGCACCAAATACACCGACCGCGCCGCCTTGCTCGAATACCTGGTCGCCACCTATGGCGACGACAGGCCCGTGGCGCCTCCCGAAATCAGCGCCGATGGCAGTACAAAACAGAAGTAGTATCCTGGTTGACATGATGAAACTCATGCTGCTGGGTATGGCTGTCGGAGCGATGGCGTTCGCCGCCTCCTCCGTCTACGATTTCTCCCTGAAGACCATCGACGGAGCGCCCACCACGCTCGGCGCCTTCAAAGGCAAAGTCGTCCTCCTGGTAAACGTGGCCAGCAAGTGCGGGTATACACCGCAATACGCAGGCCTCCAAAAGCTCTACGACGCCTACAAGGGCAAAGGACTCGTCATCGTCGGCGTGCCCGCCAATAATTTCGGCGGACAGGAGCCCGGCTCCAACGAGGAAATCAAAACCTTCTGCAGCCGCAATTACAGCGTGACCTTTCCGATGATGAGCAAGGTCTCGGTGAAAGGCACGGACACGACGCCGCTCTATCAGTTCCTCACCGACAAAAACGCCAACCCCAACACTGCCGGCGATATCAAATGGAACTTCACCAAGTTCCTGATCGATAAAAAGGGTAATGTTATCAGTCGTTTCGAGTCTGGCGTGACGCCGGAAGCGACGGAATTGGTGAAGGCTGTCGAGACCGCGCTCGCGCAATAGAACGTTAAGTTACCAAAAAATAAGAAATATCCCGGTCGAATCGCCTCCTCATTGCGTCTATATGTGTAGACCATGGAGGAAATGATGCAGACCGCGCTCGCACGGCTTCGAGCCAAGACAGACCAGGAATTGAGCGTCCTGGTAGCGAGACAACTACGCCGATCCCGTGAACGGGCGCGCAGCGGAGCCTACCGCGATGCTGCCAAAGACTTTCTGACCGCACGGGCCCTTCTGGAAGTGGCCAATATTCCCGCCGCCGAGCGCCGGCGTCTCGAGTGCCTCATGGCCGAAGTCCGCCGCACCGTGGAACTCCCGGTGGGCGCCGTAGCGTAAGCCCCAATCTACATCGCGAGCCCCAATCAGAGCCGCGACCGTGAGGGAGCGGTTGCTAACTTGCCTTGCGATGCCGCATGCCGAACGCTCCCTAACGGTCGCGGCTCTGACTCAGGTTCACTGCACCACCTTCTTCGGCGGAGCCTGCACCGCCGGAACATTCTCATCGCGAATCAGCTTATTAAACGCCGTCAGAGCCGCGCCCAACACGACATCCAGCTTCTTCAACTCGGCATTCACCTGAGTCGCCAGATCCTCGTACACCATATACGATTGCTGCGTCGGCTGATTGTCCGAGCTCTGCACCACTCCCAACACGTGCGCCAGCTTGTTATTCAACTTAATCGGGAAATTCAGCGGATCCTGCCCGGACCGGTTCTTCGTCTGGTATAGCGCCTCCTCCACCTCGGTGAGCTTCTGATTCAACGCCTTGGCCGCATCCGCCACCTTCTTGGAATCGCGCCTCGTATATTCGTCCAGTTGCTTGCGCATCTCCCGAATCCGGATCACCGCCTCATTCGCCTCGGTCAACTTATCCCGCACCTGCATGGATAACGACAACTGCCGCGCGTAATCGTCCGCCGTCGTATCCAGCCGCGGGTCCTTCTTCACCTCGAACGTCTGCGTCTGAGTCTTCCCATCCGCCGTCAGCCGCACCGTGTATTTCCCTGGCGCCACTCGCGGACCGGTCGTGCTGCCCGCCCACAGAATCATCCCCGGAAACACCGTCGCATCCGGATATCGCAGATTCCACACGAAGCGATTCAGCCCCGCCTGCGCCGTCAGCCGCGCCGGAGCAGCCCCGCGGAAGGGATTCTCCTCATCGTTTCCGCCCGCCGCCGCTGCCGGACGCGGAGTCTCGCGCGTTGAAAACGTGTTGATCGACTTCCCCGCCGCATCCAGAAACTCCAGCGACACGTCGCCCTGCGGCCGCGCCTTCAAATAGAACTGCACCACCGCACCCGCCGCCGGATTCTCGCCCGCCGCCCCGCCGCCTCCACGACCTCCGCGGCCGCCGCCAGCGCCAAACCGGTACGTGTTTCGAGGCTGGAACAGCTTGGCCTCCTCGGTCGCCTCGAACCCGTTCAACTGGTACAGCATCTCCACATCGTCGAGTATCCAGAACGAGCGCCCCTCGGTCCCGATCACCAGTTCCTTCT
>JBDTPR010000790.1:0-3085 GCA_039932635.1 Candidatus Solibacter sp. | reverse complement strand
AGCAGGTCGATACCGCTGCCATCGGGCAGCTTCATGTCGAGCAGATACGCGTCGGCGCGCCCCGCGTCGGGGTGCTTGGTGAACTCCGCCACGCTGCGGCAGAAGTTGACCGCGTACCCCTCACGCTCCAGAATCATGCGCAGCGAGCGGCCGATGTTCTCTTCGTCATCCACGATCAGGATGCGTTTGGATGCCATGAGTTGCCACGGGCAAGAGCACTCGGAAGCCTGCTCCGCCCAGTTCTCCTTTCACCACTACAATGTCGCCGCCGTTCAACAGGGCGCTTTTTCGCGCGATCGAAAGCCCCAGGCCCATGCCGCGCTTCTTGAAGGAAATGGTGGGCTGGAAGAGGCTGGAACGCGCCTGCTCGCTGAGCCCGGGTCCGGAGTCGTGCACTTCAATGGCAACCCGCGCGCCCACGGCTTCGGTCACGCCGAGAATCTTGCCGCCCGCGCCAGCGGCTTCGGCCGCGTTCTCCAAAAGGTTCGTCAGGATGCCCTTGAGCAGGTCCTGGTCCGCCACCACCGGCGGCGCGCTTTCGGCCAGGCGGCAATCGTAAGCCACCTCGGGATGCGCGTTCTTCAGGAAAGCGATGCGCTCCTGGAGCAGCCCGTTGACGTCCACTTCGCCGGGTTGCACGGGAGGCTCCGCGGCGAACTGCGAGAAGGCGCGAATGCGGCGCTCCAGGGTCTCGATTTCGTCCACCACAATCTGCGTCGCCTGCTCCATAAAGCCGCGATCGTTGTCTTCGTAGCGCACCAGCATCTCTTCCACGGTCAGGCGGATCGGCGTGAGCGAGTTCTTCACCTCGTGCGCCATCTTGCGCGCTAGCGCCTGCCAGCTTGCCAGTTGACGCAGATACACCAGGCGCTCCGTGCTTTCCTGGAGCCTGCCTGCCATGTTGTTGAAGGCCCCGATAGCGCGGCCGATTTCGTCATCGCGGCGCGACGGCACGCGCGCATTCAGGTCTCCCGCCGCCAGCTTTCCCAGCCCGGTGGTGAGTTCCTGGATCGGTCTGCTGATGCGGTGGGCAAGATACACCAGCAGGGCGAGGGATATGAGCCAGATGCCGGCGGCCAGCAGCACGTAAGTGCGCTTCACGCCGCGCCGCAGGTCGCGCTCGTTGGCCTCTTCCACGGCGCGGCGGGCCTCGCGGATCTCGCGCGTCAGACGGTCCATGGCGACCTCGCCGAGGCCCTCGGAATACACCCAGATTTCGTTGCCGTGGCGCACCAGATAGTCAAGGCGGCTGCCGTCGGGGCCGGCGCGCACCACACGGTCGCCCTCCAGCCCCCCGGAGAAGATCTTCAGCGAATCGGGCCAGGAGGCGCGATCCACCGGGTCGTATTTGCGCGGCTGCAATTCGCCGGATTTGGCCTTGCGCTTCAGATCGTCGCTGGCGCGGTCGTAGAGCTCGCGCGCGGTGATCTTCAGCGATTTGGAGAGCGCATCGAGGCGCACCGTGGAAGAGGTATCGATGCTCTCTTCCAGTAGCGACGTGGTAATCCAGATGGTGGCCGCCAAGGGGGCGAGCGTGGCCGCCAGAAAGATCAGGACCAGTCTGTTGCGGAGGCGGTTCACCCGTTTCGCGACCCGCGGCCGGCCATGCGGGGCAGGTCGGCGAGACGCACGCGTGTCTCCAGCGGTCCCCAATGCGTGACTTCGGTGTTCTTGCGGCCGAGGAAATCGATCAGGTCGTGAATGCTGACGCCGATTTTGGCTTCGTCGGCGAAATCGCGGGCGGTCCCGGTACGCAGCTCCAGGCGTAGCCAGTACGAAAGGCTCGGTTCCAGCCCCAGCGTGCTCATGGTGAGATTGTCTAGGCACCAGCCCTCGGCGGCGGTTAGGGAAAGGCCTTCCACGGTACGCGAGGTACTGCCCGCCGAGCTTCCCAGGCGGGTGACGGAGAAGGTCTCCTCCCACAGCGCATAGCTCACCACGAAGCGGCCCTTCTGCGGACGAATCACCGCGGTGCGCGCATCGTTGAGCAACTCGAGCTGAGCCACGTAGGCCACTACGTCGCCATACTTGAGGCGTTCGAGAGGCTTACCTGTAAGAAAATGCAGGGTCGGAGCGGCCACGTGGAGGTTGTCGCCGTCGTAGGTTACCTTGAGGGGATCGGCCGCGCTGAGCGAGAGTAGAGGAGTCGTAAGGCCGGCTAGAAGCCAGCTCCTGCGGCTCATCCTATTCTCCCGCGAGCGGGCTGCCATCAATAAATCATGCCTATCATGATGATCGGTTCGACGTGTCCGGACCGAACCGGGAACGCTACAGCGAGCGAAAAAATCGATTCCTTGATGCCAACTCCCACGGAGTGGCGCGCCGGGGCCGGCTGGCCGCTATCCCATACCGCGCCGACATCGTAAAAGGCCTGGAAAGGCCCATACCGATACTCGACGCTGTTATGAAGCAGACGGTTTCCCCCAATCGGGTCGATGTCGTACTTGTTCCAGCCTCGCATGTAATAGGTGTTTCCGCCGACGAAGCGGTCGTACAGCGGCGCCCGTCCGCTGATCGTGCCTGCGTTGACGTGCTCCGATATCTGGTGCTTTCCGTGGTTCACGCGATAACTGAGCCCCACGCTGTGCGAGGCGAAGACGAAATCGCTGCTCAGGACTTTCGTGGCCGCGCGCAGGGTGTAGTCCGCATCCACATCTTGCTGATAGTCCGCATCATTCAGCCGCCGGTGATAGCGTAGGGCGGTGATCAGCGCGTTGGAAGCCTCAAAATGCGAGGTAGGATACTGATTCTCAAAACGTTGGAAGCCAACGCCGATTTCGAGAGTCAGCGGCTTAGCCAGGGTGATGGTGGCGGTGGGCTCGAAATTCTGGCGAGTCCGGTAGGCGTCCGATGTCAGTTCCGGCGACGCCGACGCGAGCGCGTTCAGCGTGCTCTGGTTCCACTGCTGGTGAAAGCTTTCGAATTTGAAGCGCAAGCCGACGCGATCCGTCCCCAGGTGCTTGTTTTCATAGCGCCCGGTGATGCCGGCGAAACGTTCGTTGAGGGTGTCGCCATCGCTCGCCATGCCGAAACCGAAGCTGTTCTGGTGGACCGTGAAACCCACCGAGCCGGCGCCGCTCCACCC
>JBDTPR010000789.1:0-3087 GCA_039932635.1 Candidatus Solibacter sp. | reverse complement strand
ACCGACAAGAACATGCACGACATCGTGGCCTACCTGGAGACCCTGAAATGAGATCGCTATGCGCGTTCTTCCTCGCCTCTGCCGCACTGCTGGCGCAGGGCGGCGCCGTCAATCCTGGCGTAAATCCAGTCAAGCTGGCATTGCCTCCCACGGACACCTGGCCCACCTACAACGGGGACTACTCCGGACGGCGGTTCAGCCCGCTGACCAAGATCAATTCGAGCAACATCAACTCGCTGAGCCTCGCCTTCGTGTATCGTGCCAATGGCATGCCGGGCGGCCAGAGCGGCTTCAGCGGCGGACGCATTTCGGCCACTCCCCTGATGGTCAACGGGGTGCTCTACTTCACCATGCCCGATCACGCCTGGGCCGTCGACGCGCGCACCGGACGCGAAGTCTGGCACTACGCCTGGCAATCCAAGGGCGGCGAACACATCGGCAATCGCGGCGTGGGAATCTACGGAAACTGGCTGTATTTCCTGACTCCCGACTGTAACTTCGTTTCGCTCAATCTCTCCGACGGCAAAGAGCGCTGGCGCAAAACGTTCTGCGATCTCGACCAGTATTATTTCGGCTCCATGGCGCCTCTGGTGGTGAAGAATCACATCATCACCGGCGTCAGCGGCGACGATCTCGATCGCCCCGGCTACATCGAATCGCATGACCCCGAAACCGGCGACCTGCAATGGCGCTTCTGGACGGTGCCGCAAAAGAAGGGCGACCTCGGCGCGGATAGCTGGCCCAGCGAAGAGGCCATGAAGCACGGCGGCGGCATGACCTGGTTGACGCCTACGTACGATCCCGAACTCAACCTGATTTACGTTCCGACCGGCAATCCTCAACCCGTCATCGCGGGCAAGGCGCGCCAGGGCTCGAACCTGTTCACCGCCTCGATTGTGGCGATCAATCCCGACACCGGCAAGATGGTCTGGCACTTCCAAAGTTCTCCGCACGATACGCACGATTGGGATGCCACGCAGACCCCGGTACTGATCGATGGCGAGATCAATGGCGTGAAGCGCAAACTGGTCGCGCAGGCCAGCCGCAACGGCTTCTTCTTCGTCCTTGATCGCGCCACCGGCAAGAACATCTCAAGCACCGAGTATGTAAAGACCAACTGGTCCAAGGGGCTGGATGCCAACGGTTCGCCGATCCCGGATCCTGCGAAAGAGCCTCAAACCGACGGCGCGCTGGTTTCCCCCAATCAGGGCGGCGGCACCAATTGGCCCCCGCCGACCTTCAGTCCGGATACTGGCCTGTTTTACGTCGGAGCCTCGCGCGCCTTCAGTGTCTATTACGTCTACGATCCGAGCGATAAACCCGAAGGCTGGGGCGGCAACGATCGCGGCGGCTGGGGCGAGACCATGCTCCAGGCAATCGACTATAAGACCGGGAAGATCAAGTGGAGCCACAAGTGGGAAGACGGCGGGCGTTCCGGCCTGCTCTCCACGGCGGGCAAACTGCTCTTCGCCGGCGATGGCTCGGGCAACCTGGTGGCGCTCGATCCCGCCAACGGCAATCCGCTGTGGCACGCCAATCTGGGCAACTCGGTCTCGAATGGCCCGATCACCTATGAACTGGATGGCACGCAGTACCTGGTAGTGTCGGCCGGAGATACAATCTTCGGCTTCGCGATGCTAGCCAAATAGCGTTCAATCCGGCCCATCGTCGCGGTAGGCTACGTCACCTTAATCGGCCAAGACCCGGAGCTGACGCCCGCGCACTCCGCGCGGCACCCATGCTCGCCTTTCGGCATGCCGGCCGGCACCACCGCGTTCACCTGGCGCTTGTCGTCGGCATCCGGCGGACTGATGAAATCGACATTCAGCCGTGTCTCGCCCAGGTAGACGCGCACGTTGGCGCGATCGCAATTTTCTGGCAATCCCGTGACCCAGCAACTGAGGTACCCTCCGGCCGGAACCTCCCGGTTGTTCCAGGTGGCGCCGTCGCAGGCGCCATGATTCACCAGGGCGTCCACTCGCAGGGGCATATCCACCGCGATCCGCAGCGCATCGGCGCCCCACTGGCTGTCCGCAAAGCGCAGGCGCACCGGAGCCCAGCCGGGCTTCAGGCCAGGGGGCAATCGGAAGTTCGCCAGCCACGCGCCGTTCTCGTCGGGCCGCGCGTAGAGCGCGGGAACGCCGAACTCGCCGATCTCCAAGCGCAATTCCCCGCGCTCCACCGCCGGCTCCGACGTCCAGAACCAGCACGTGACGTACTCTTCCTTGCGCGTGTTGAAGTTGACCGAGAAAGTGCGCGAACTCGCCACGGTGAACAGTTGCGGCGCCTCGCGCCGCGCATCGACCGGAATCGGTTCCCACTTGCGAAAACACGCCACGCCCGCGTGCATGGCGGTAGTGTGCAGGAATTCGACGCGGGCGAAACCGGCCGCCCGGCACATCGCCATCAGGCAACTCACGCTGGGTCCGATCCAGTTATCCAGCTGATTGCCAAGCTCGTCGGTCTCGTAAAACTCCATCACCGGAACGTCGTTCGGGTGCTCCTGCCACGTGTCGGCGTCGATCACGAAGCTCTCCACAATCGCCGTGTCGGTGGTCAGCGCGCACACGATTTCGAGCGCCAGCAGCGGATGCTTCAAGTGGTAAAGAATGCCCAGGCAGAAAACGAAATCGAAGGTGCCCAGGCCGGCCTCGGGCAGCTCGTAGAAATCGTGGATGCGGTAATCGACGTGCGAGGACAGGCGCTTGCGGATCTCTAGAAAATTGGGCACTTCCACGCAATCGATGGAAGTGACGGCGGCGCCGTGGCGCTCGGCTTCGAAGCTGAACCAGCCATCCCACGCGCCGATATCCAACACCCGCTTCCCGGTGAGGTCGGCAGGAATGGGGAAGCGGTTGTAGCGAATGTGCAGCCAGCCGATCTTGTTGTAGCCCTCGATGCTGGTGCCATCCGGCAGTTCGAAGCTGTGATACCAGCCCTTTTCGGCGAGTTCCCGGGAGAAGTCCATCCCTCGGCGGGGTTCGTTCATACCCCGATTATCTCAGGCAAGGGTCCGTGGAGCACCGCGACAGCAGAGCCGCGACCGTGAGGGAGCGCAATCGTCGGGATAAACCGGCGTGTAGTCGG
>JBDTPR010000788.1:0-3093 GCA_039932635.1 Candidatus Solibacter sp. | reverse complement strand
ATCGAACAGATCCTGGTGCGCGGCGTCCACGGTCCGGGACAGATCACAGTGGTAATTGTTGGGTAAAGTACGTACTAGTACTAATAGTATAGAATTCCCATACGGGTTGGAACCTTGATCGTATATCATCGTTTCACGAGGATATTTCGTGAAAATCATTACTAAAGCTGTCTTGGCGTACCTGATGACCGCCATTGCTGGGTCGGTGAGCACCTACTCCGCTTGGGGGGACTTCAGCAATACCAATCCATCAGGGGTCTGGAAATACGGCTCTGTGGCAATCGACGGCGCAGTGGGTGCGCTGGACGTTTCTTTCACTTCGATGCCAACTTTCCAGCTGAATTGCGCTTCGGGTGGTGGGTTTCAGGCCGATTGCTGGCAGTCCTCGGCGTTCATCGCTAAGCCGAACGGAAGTTTCGGTACGGGAACAGTCTCTTACGTTACGGACTACCTCAACCTCCATCCATCTAGTGCCGGCGACATGAGTGTTCTCGCCTTCACCGCCCCAATGGCTGATGTTTTCACTTTTCTGGGGGAGTGGGCCGACCACGATATAGTCGGCGGAGGTGGAGTTGAGGTCTGGACTGCTTTGGGAGATGGCACGATTCTGGCCCACAACACAATGCCTGCGGTCTCCGGCCCGATCGCGATCAATTTTTCGCAGTCTCTGGCGGCCGGGCAATCGGTTTACTTCGTCCTGGGGTTCGCCCGTGAATGGACATACGACAGCACCGGTTTGAAGCTGGACGTCTCCGACAGCGGGACAGCCTCTCCTGAGCCGGGAAGTATGCTTTTGGTGGGCCTGGGCGCGGCCGCAGTCTGGCTGAAACGCCGCGCATACGCCCGGTAGCGGCCGGTCGTGTTAGCATCATGGCCTGATGTGGCGTGATGCGGACACTGCGATTGGCGGCAACCGCGATAACTTCCCGTCCACCCAGCTCTCGCTGATTGAGGCTGCCGCCGGCGAACCACTGGCTTTGGAGCGCGTCGCGGCGCTCTACTGGAAGCCGGTCTACAAATTCATCCGCTACAAATTCGTCAAGAGCAACGAAGAGGCTAAGGACCTGACCCAGGGCTTCTTCGCCTCCGCCCTGGAGCGGGATTTCTTCCAACGCTTCGACCCGTCGAAGGCCGGTTTCCGCACTTACATCCGCCTCGCCGTGGAGCGCTTCGCTGCCACCCGTCACCAGGCCGACACGCGTCAGAAGCGCGGCGGGGGCGTGGATCCGGTGGCGCTCGACGAGACTCTCGACGAGATGGCGGGCTCCGCGGAATCGCCCGAAGAAATTTTCTTCCAGGAATGGCGTCGCCAGTTATTCGCGCTCGCACTCGACGAATTGCGCGCGGAGTGTGCGGCCTCGGGCAGACACACAGAGTGGGCCGTCTTCGAGGCTTACGATCTGGCCGATGAGGACCGCCCGGCATACTCCGAACTCGCCCGGCTCCACGGAATCAGGGAGAGCGCCGTGACCAACTATCTGGCGTGGGCGCGGCGCCGCCTGCGTGCACTGGTGACCGAGCGGTTGCGCGGCGTCACCAGCGGCCCAGGGGAACTGCGCGAGGAGCTGCGACGCCTGTGGAGTTGAGCGACCACATCGTGCGCCATCTGCGAGAGGTCGTGGACCTGCCGGACCTGAGCGGCACGCGTTACGAACTGCGCGAAGTGCTCGGGCGCGGTGGGCTCGGTGTGGTGTACGCTGCCTGGGACGCGCACCTGGAACGGCGCGTAGCGCTCAAAGTGATGGACGCCGAGTGGGCGGGCGAGGCGCGCCTTATCGCACGCCTGGAGCATCCCGGCATTGTGCCCGTCTATGAAGCGGGCACGCTCCCCGACGGGCGCGCCTTCTACGCCATGAAACTGGTGGATGGCACTCGCGCCGACCGCTTCCTGGCCGCCGATCCTCCGCTGGGCGAGCGCCTGCGTGTGCTCGAACGCATCGGCGAAGCGCTGGCCTATGCGCACAGCTGCGGCGTACTGCATCGCGATCTGAAGCCGCAGAACATCATGGTGGGCCGCTTTGGCGAGGTCTACGTGATGGATTGGGCGGTGGACGGCGTGGCCGGAACGCCCGCCTTCCGCGCGCCGGAAAGCGCCGTCGATGAACGCAGCGACGTCTACGCCTTCGGCGCCCTGCTGGCCTTCCTGCTGCCCCAGGGCGCGCCCACGGCACTGCGCGCGATCGCCGCCAAAGCGATGAACACCCGTCCGGAGGAACGCTATCCGGGCGTGCCCGCGGTGCTACGGGAGGTCGAACGATTCCAGGATGGACTCGCGGTGGAAGCCTACGTGGAGAATCCCTGGCAGCGTGTGCGCCGTTTCTCCAGGCGCAACGAAGTGCTGCTCTGGCTGCTGGCCGCTTATGCCGCCATAAAATTTCTGCTGTTTTTTGCGCGCGCGATTTAAAGGATCCGGCGGGAGTGCGGAATAAGAGTCTGAGGAGTTACACACGATGAACAAGATCACGGTGGGATTGATTTTCGGCGCGCTGCTGGGCGCGATTGACGGCGCCACGGCGTGGTTCACGCCCGAGGTGAGATCCATGATGGCCAGCATCATGGTGGGCTCGACGATCAAGGGAATGATCGTCGGACTGTTGAGCGGGTGGTTTGCACGCAAGGTGGATTCCATGCAGTGGGGGATTGCGCTCGGTTCGGTGCTGGGTCTGGGCTTCGCCTACGCAGTGGCCGCAATGCAGGGCGACCATTATCTTGAAATCATGCTGCCCGGCTTCGCGGTGGGAGCCATTGTGGGGTTCTTAACCCAAAAGATGGGTACACCCGGGCCGGTTAAACGTACTAGCTAGGAGGAGATTGAATGCCAAGACCGGTCCACTTCGAAATTCCCGCCGAGCAACCAGAGCGGGCCATGAAATTTTACTCCAAAGTGTTTGGATGGGTATTTAAGAAATGGGAGGGTCCCTCCGACTACTGGGTGATCTCCACGGGACTGCCAGGCGAACCGGGAATCGACGGCGGCTTGTTGCCGCGCCGCGACCCTAACCAGCCTTGCGTAAACACCATCTCGGTGGCCAGCGTGGACGATTCGCTGAAGGCGGTGACGGAGCATGGAGGGACCTGCGTGCTACCCAAAAT
>JBDTPR010000787.1:0-3094 GCA_039932635.1 Candidatus Solibacter sp. | reverse complement strand
TGGAAAGAGCAATTGTCGTCGACCCGGGGTGTTCGAAGGCGCACAGCCTCCTGTCGTTTCTCGCGTCATTGCAGCTTCACCAGGGATGGAGCAGGCGTCAGACGGCAACTCTTTTTGCCTTGCGCGCCGCGCACGATGGACCGAAACTAAAGGAGGACAGGGAGAGTCTATTCGGTATGCGCTACCGGGCATGGTTCGTAGCCAAACTAGCCGTTGCCGTGCTGGGCCTGTGGGGAATGTACCGGTGGGTGTCGAACACCTTTCCAGCGGAGACGGACCCGCTGGCGCCTCTGGGGAAGGGGCTTTCCTTCCTGCTGTGCGACCTGGCCCTCATGCTCATTTTCCTGATCTTCGCCGGGGCCGTGTATCTGTCGATCCGCGATCAGCGCTACCGCTGCCGGGTCTGCCTGCGCCGCCTGCGCATGCCGATCGCCACTGGTTCCTGGAGCCGCATGATGCTTTTCGGCCGCCCGCAAATCGAGTATATCTGTCCCTACGGGCACGGCACCCTGCGCCAGGACGACCTGCACCTCACCGGCACCTCGTCTCCCCAATGGACGCCTCATTCCGACGACATTTGGGCCGAACTCACCGCTTCCGGTAAGGACTCCGACCGCTCGTGAATCCCGTTCCCCGATGGCGGATTGCTGCCGCCGTGCTCGTTCTGGCCGCGCTGCTCGGTTTCGGTGTCCTTTTCGCGCCGAGCTACCTGGGCAACTTGAAACTCCAGACGTACGTGGCAGAAATTACACGTCGTGTGGACAGCAGGAACTCCACCGACGACAACCTCCGCCAGAATGTGGTGAAAAAAGCCCATGAACTGGATCTCCCGGTAAGGGAAGACAACGTGCAAATCATTCGCTCTGAAACAGGCTTGCGAATCGATGTCCGATACTTTGTGCGCGTCACTCTGCCAGGCTATACCGTCGATCTGCACTTCTATCCAGGCGCCGGCAGCAGGTAAGCGCAGCAGGTAAAGCCGGCTTGCCGGCGCCGCTGTCATGAGAGAATTACCATTAGTGGCAAAAACCGACGAAAAGACGTCCCGTCAGAAGATGAAACTGCGTGTCCCCAAGGGCAGCGGACTCACGCGAGTCCTGCTAGGGCCCACCGGGCGCATCTTCATCATCGTCTTCTCGCTGCTGGTGATCGGCGCACTCGGCACCTTTACCTATTTCTACGCGCACTACGCGCGCATCATTGACCAGCGCCTGCGTGCCGGCGTCTTCGCCAATTCGGCCAAGATCTTCGCCGCCCCCGAATCGGTCTCGGTGGGCGATGCGCTGGGCCCCAACGACATCGCCGTGCAGTTGCGCCGCTCCGGGTATACCGAATCGCGCGGCAATCCGGTCGGCTACTTCCAACTCCATTCCGAGTCCATCGAAATCTTCCCGCAGACCGATTCCTATTTCGACCAGGAACCCGGGCTGATCCGCTTCTCCAAGGGCAAAATCTCGCAAATCGTCTCCCTCCAGGACAACACCGCGCGCAATCAATATCAACTCGAACCGCAGTTGATTCAGGCGATCTCCGGCCTGCGCGAGAAGCGGCGCATGGTGAAGTTCCTCGATATCCCCAAGGTCGTGGTTGATGCCGTCACCTCGATCGAGGACAAGCGCTTCTTCCAGCACGCCGGCTTCGACCCCATACGCATCATGAAGGCCGTCTACGTGGACGTCAAGGAAGGCCGCAAAGACCAGGGGGCGTCCACCCTGAGCATGCAGACCGCGCGTATGTTCTTCCTGAATCAGGATAAAAACTGGAAGCGCAAGGCAGCCGAATTCATCATCACCCTGCAACTGGAGCAGAAGCTTTCCAAGGAAGACATTTTCGAATACTACGCCAATCAGGTGGATCTGGGGATGCGCGGCACCTTCCACATCGTCGGCCTGGCGCAGGCGTCGGAAGCCTATCTGGGGAAGGATCTCAACAGCATCAACCTGCCGGAGGCCGCGCAGCTCGCCGGCATGATCCAGCGGCCGGCGTACTTCGATCCGTTCCGCCATCCCGACCGCCTGAAGGAACGCCGCAATATCGTGCTCCAGCTGATGCGCACCAACGGCGTAGTCAGCGACCGCGATTATGCCCTGGCTACCGAGGCCGAACTCACCGTCAACAAGACCGGTTCCACCAGCGTCGAAGCTCCCTATTTTGTGGACATGGTGAACGACAAGCTGCAGAGCATGTTCCAGGATACCGACCTGCAGTCCAACGCCTTCCGCATCTACACCACGGTGGATATGCGGCTGCAGCGCGCCGCGGTCGAGGCCGTGCGTTCGGGGATGGCCCTGGTGGATGAGCAGGTCAAGAAGCAGCGCCGCTTCAAAGGACAGACGCCGCCAACTGCCCAGGTCGCCCTGGTGGCCATCGATCCGCACACCGGCGAGGTTAAAGCCCTGGTCGGCGGCCGCAATTACGGCACCAGTCAGCTCAACCACACCATGCGGCAGCGCCAGCCCGGGTCGATTTTCAAGCCCTTCGTCTACGCCACCGCGCTGAATACGCCGATTGCCGGCGGTCCCCACATCCTGACTACCTCCACCACCGTGGTTGACGAGCCCACCACTTTCTACTACGACAATCAGCCGCCCTACGAGCCCAGCAACTTCGACAAGAAATTCATGGGCACCATCACGCTGCGCACGGCGCTCGCCCACTCCCAGAACATTGCCGCAGTGAAGGTCGCACAAATGGTGGGCTTCGACGCCGTGGTGGACATGGCCAATCGCGCCGGCATGAACTACAAGATCCACCCCACGCCCGCGGTGGCGCTGGGAGCCTACGAAATCACTCCGCTGGAAGCCGCCGGTGCGTACACAATCTTCGCCAATTCGGGCGATTACCTGAAGCCCACCTTCCTCTCCATGGTGCGCTCGCAGGATGGCAAGGTAGTCTTCAAGAACAAGGTCGAGGAAAAGCAAGTGCTCGACCCACGGGTTGCCTACCTCACCACCAGCCTGATGGAAGAGGTGCTGCGCACGGGCACCGCGGCCGGCGTTCGCGCACGCTACAGCCTCAACATTCCCGCGGCCGGCAAGACCGGCACCTCGCACGACGGCTGGTTTGCCGGTTACACAAGTGAACTTTTGTGCGT
>JBDTPR010000786.1:0-3095 GCA_039932635.1 Candidatus Solibacter sp. | reverse complement strand
CGAGGTGGTGGGAATGGCGATGATGGGATCGTAGGGGCCGGTCATTTTGGCCATGCCGCCGGCCTGCCATTCCAGGTCGGCAAGCGGCCCATCGTAGCGGGCCAGCACGACCACGGCCTTGGAAACGTCGAGCGCGCTGCCGCCGCCGAGGCCTATGGAGGCATCGCATCCGGCGGCGCGGTAGAGCGCGGCCGATTCGGTGACGTCTTCCTCGATGGGATTGCCGTGTACGCGGTCGAAGACTTCGTGGGCGATGCCGGCGTCGCGCAGGACGCCGGTGACCGTGTCAACCACGCCGCTGGCGCGCAGGCCGGGGTCTGTTACGATCAGCGGTTTGCGCGCGCCGTGCTCCGCGAGGACGGCGGGGAGCTCGCGGATCGAACCCGAACCGAAGGTGATTTTTGTAGGAAAGGAAAAATTGCTGAGTTCATCGAACATAGCGTGCCTGATGCCACCTCGCGCCATTCTCGCACACCCTGGAAATTCTGGCTTACACTTGCAGGAAGGCGAACCGCGCCCCGCGAGACGAAATGGATACCAACCTGCCCGGCATGCTCACACTCCACGACCTACACGCACGCGTGGAGGACGGCGAGATCGATACCGTTGTGGCGATGTTCACCGACATGTACGGCCGCCAGATGGGCAAGCGCCTGGACGCCGGCTTCTTTCTCGAGAGCACGGCGAAGGACGGCACGCATGCCTGCGACTACCTGCTGACGGTAGACATGAATATGGAGCCAGTGCAGGGCTACCAACTCTCCAGTTGGGAGCGCGGCTATGGCGATTTTCATGTGGTCCCGGACCTGGGCACGCTGCGCGCGGCGTCGTGGCTGGAGAAGACCGCGATCGTGATCTGCGATCTGTATCAGCGCGACTCGCATGACCGGGTTGCGCAGGCGCCGCGATCTATCCTGCAGCGTCAGTTGGAGCGGGCGGCCGGCGAAGGCTATCGCGCCATGGCGGGGTCCGAACTCGAATATTACCTCTTCCACGATTCCTACCGCGATGCCGCGGCCTCTGGATATACGGGCCTGGGTCCGGCGGGCTGGTATCTGGAGGATTACCACATCCTGCAGGGGACGCGCGAGGAGCCGCTCAACGGCGCGGTGCGGCGGCACCTGAGGAGCTCCGGTGTCCCGGTGGAAGGCAGCAAGGGCGAATGGGGCAAGGGCCAGCACGAGCTCAACCTCAAGTTCGCGAACGCGCTGGAAATGGCCGATCGACACATTCTGATGAAGCAGTGTTTCAAGGAAGTGGCCGATGGGATGGGCGTCAGCGTGACATTCATGGCGAAGCCCGACGCGGCGCAGGCGGGGTCGAGCTGCCATGTGCACATGAGCCTGTGGAACGGCGAAGGCAGCCTGATGCCGGGCGAAGGCCGTATGGGTCCGGTGGCTTGCAGTGATTTGTTCCGCTGGTTTCTGGGCGGATGGATTGCGCACGTGCCCGAGTTCATGCCGTTCTATGCGCCAACTGTGAACTCGTACAAGCGATTCCGGTCGGGATCGTGGGCGCCGACGCGGTTGGCGTGGAGCCATGATAATCGGACGGCGAGTTTCCGGGTGGTGGGCAAGGGACAGAGTTTGCGCATTGAGTGCCGCATCCCGGGCGCGGACGCCAACCCGTACCTCGCGTTCGCCGCCGCGCTGGCCGCGGGGCTGGACGGGATCGCGAAGAAGATGGAGCCACCGCCGATCTTTGAAGGCGACGTGTATGCAGCCAAGTCGCTGCCGGCAATTCCGGCGACGTTGCGCGAGGCTACGGAGGTCTTCGCTTCAAGTGTGTTCGTAAGAGAGGCATTGGGCGCAGAGGTGGCGAAACATTACGCCCATTTCTTCGCGGTAGAGCAGGACGCTTACGATGCCGCCGTCACCGACTGGGAACGCAAGCGGTACTTTGAGCAGATTTGAAGAGAATGCGCGACTCTCCACGAGGCATAGGAAGAAGACAGGTTACAACGTGTGATACATTGCTGGCATGCGAAATCTATTTGTGGTCCTGGCGATGATGGTGGCGGCTTTGCCACTGGCGGCGCAGAAAAAGGTGATTGCTCCTCCTGAGTTTGGCCCGGGGTCGCCGAATTTCAGCAACGCGGTGCTGGTAGATGGCACGTTGTATGTGTCCGGCCAGATCGGGCAGGACCTAAAGACCAAGCAGGTGCCGGCGGATTTCGATGCTGAAGTGAAGACCGTGCTGAGCAATATCGGGATCGTGCTGAAGGCCGCCGGGATGTCGTTCAAGGACGTCGTGTCGGTGCAGGTCTACCTCACCGATATGGAACTGTTCGCGAAGATGAATGCGGTCTATATTACGTATTTTCCGGAACCCCGGCCCACGCGTACGACGGTCGGCGTAACGAAGCTCGCGGCTCCGACTGCGCGCATCGAAGTCACGGTGACGGCGAAGAAGTAGCGCGATCAGCCGGCGCGCAGCGCGGTCACCGGCGCGATGCGGGTGGCACGCCAGGCGGGCGCGAGGCAGGCGATCAGCGAGACCATCAGGAAGAGCAGCGCGATCGCTGCGAAGGTGATCGGGTCGGTGGGGCTCACTTCAAAAAGCATGCCGGCCATCAGACGAGTGACCGCGGCCGCGGCCACCACTCCCAGGACAACTCCGAGCAGACTGAGGCGCATTCCCTGTAGCAACACCATGCGCAGGATGTCGCCGCGCCGCGCGCCCATGGCCTGGCGGATGCCGATTTCGACGGTGCGTTGCGCGACCGAGAACGCCATCACACCGTAGAGTCCGATGACGGCGAGGATGAGCGCGATGGCCGCGAAGCCGGCAATCAGATACATGGTCTCGCGGCGCTGCGAGAGCGCGGCGGCGACGACATCGTTCATGGGGAGGATGGCCGTGACTGGCTGGTCCTTATCGATGGAGGCGACGGCTGCGGCGAGGGTGCGCGAGAGTTGGCCAGGATCTCCGGCGGTGCGCAGTTCGAGCGAAACGCTCTGCCAGGTCCACTGCGGGTACGCGGTGTAAATGGTCATGGGCGCCTCCACTTCGAGACCGCGGGAGCGGGTGTCGCCGACGACGCCCCCTCCGTGCCAACATACGTGAGACACTCCTCGTTCCCTAATTACTGTGCA
>JBDTPR010000785.1:0-3096 GCA_039932635.1 Candidatus Solibacter sp. | reverse complement strand
AATGATCTTCCCGGCGCTCTATGCGTTGGTCAAACGAGACGCGCTGAAGGTTCCCGTCATCGGCGTCGCCGCTCCGAATTGGACTCATGCACAGTTATGCGACCGAGTGCAGGACAGCATCTCGCGATCGGGCGGGATCGACGATCAACTCGCACTGGACCGACTTCTTTCCCTGCTGAGTTACGTGAGCGGCGACTATAACGACCAGACCACATTCGAGAAGATCAAAGTCGCCCTGGGCGGAGCTCGACGTCCGGCGCACTACCTCGCCATCCCGCCCGCGCTTTTCGCGACGGTGATTACAGGGCTTGGTGGAGCAGGTCTGGCAGATCAGGCGAGAGTCATCGTGGAAAAACCATTCGGTCGCGACCTGGACTCCGCGCGTGAGTTGAACCGCGTGGCGAAGTCGGTATTCGCCGAAGACTCAATCTTCCGCATCGATCACTTCCTCGGGAAGGAAGCGATCATGAACATCCTGTATTTTCGCTTCGCCAATTCGTTCCTGGAGCCGATCTGGAACCGCAACTACGTGGCCAGTGTCCAGATCACTCTGGCCGAGGATTTCGGCGTGAAGGGCCGCGGTGGGTTTTACGAAACCGCCGGCTGTCTGCGTGACGTGATCGAGAACCACCTGTTTCAGGTCGTCGCCTTGCTGGCCATGGAGCCGCCGGCCATTAGGGACTTTGGAGCAGTGCATGTCGAAAAGGCGAAGGTCCTTGAAGCCATGCGCGCACTGACGAGCGACGATTTGGTGCGCGGACAGTATGCAGGCTACCGTAAGGAAAAAGGTGTAGCGAAGAACTCTGACGTCGAGACATTCTGCGCATTGCGGCTCTTCATCGACTCATGGCGCTGGGCGGGGGTGCCGTTCTACCTGCGCTCCGGCAAATATCTTGCTGAGACAGTGACCGAGGTCCTGGTGGAATTGAAGCCGCCGCCACAGATGCTTTTCGCTGACTCAGCACCGTCGAACGCTTTGGCCAACTACCTGCGCTTCCGGCTCTCCCCGGACTCAGCCATCGCTCTGGGTGCTCGATGTAAGCTCGCGGGAAAAGAGTTCATTGGGGAGCAGCGAGAGCTCTTTCTATTCCAGGAACGGCCGGGAGAAGAATCGCCATACGAACGGCTGTTGGGCGACGCCATGGTCGGTAATGGCGCACTCTTCACCCGTGAGGACGCAGTCGAAGCCGCTTGGGCGGTCGTCGATCCTGTCCTTCAAAAGCACCACCGGGTTCGCCCCTACAGGCGCGGCGGCTGGGGTCCGAAAGCGGCTGACACAATCATCGCTTCAACCGGTCGTTGGCACAATCCCCGACCCGAAGAAGCGGCCGGATAAGGAACCGTCAACAGCCTTGTTTCTGCGCCGATGGATCCCTCCCCCCGTCGGAGCGACTGAGAAGATCAAGCGCCGGAAGTAGGCCGAAAGCAGCCTTCTGTCCAAAAGGCGGGCTTCGCGGAACGAAGTGTTCTACGCTTCGATCTGACTTCGAATCCGATGCTGAATTAGCGTGTGCGGGGAACCTGCAGCGTGCGAGCCGGTGTCTAATTCAACGGGGCCTGGATACGACGATAATACGTTGGGCAATTATCGTGACCGCCGCGATGGCGGCCGCGGCAGTGGCGAACGCCCAGGGTTCCATTAGCGGCCAAGTCGTGAATTCGGTGACAGGCGCGCCGGTGCGTCGGGCGCAAGTAAACATCATAATGGATGGCCGCACCGACTTGCGGGGAACGGCTCCCACCGACGGCGAGGGCCGGTTCGTGTGCCGTTCCTTGCCGGCGGGGCGATACCGCCTGGGCGCGGAGAAGAACGGCTACGCGCCCATGGAGTATGGGGCAGTCCGTACCTACATGGGGGTCCAGGTCATTGTGCTTGCGGCGGGCGAGCAGAAGGCTGGAATCAATATCCAACTGCCGCAACTTGCAGTGATGACTGGCACCGTCAGGGACGTGGATGGCGAACCGGCGGCACGCGTATCCGTGCAGGCGCTGCGGCACGAGTTCCAACGCGGCAAGGCGATGTGGACGCAGGCAGGGTGGGCCATTACCGATTCGGAAGGGCGCTACCGCATGTTCCACATGATGCCGGGGAAGTACCTGCTGGCCGCCAAGAAAGACGACCAGCCACCGCCGCAGCCCACAACCTCGGATCAAGACAGCGGCGCAGGCCGTCTGGTCTACGCAACGACTTACTTCCCAGGGACGCTCGACCGTCAGCAGGCCAAAACGATCGTGCCGGGACCGGGCGAAACGATGAACAACCTCGAATTTACCTTGATACAGAGTCGGCCTATCGTACTCGATGTGCAAAGCGACCTGCCGGCTCCCGTACAGGAAGCGCCAGCGGCGGACGGCAATCCTCCCGAAGGTGCGTCCCAGCCGCTGCAGCAGCCTTCGTTCGTTCAGTTGACCCTGGTGGAGAAGAACTCGTCTGCGCCCGGCACCACGCAGTACGGAGGCGGATTCCCTGTCGGCTCCCGATTTGTATTCAATGACATTCTGCCGGGCCGATACATGTTGAGTGGCGAAGTGACGCTGGATGGTCGACTCTTCGCTGCGCGTGAAGATCTGGACCTGTCCGGCGGCTCGCTGAACGTGACGATGCACTTCGCTCCCGCCATTGACCTCACCGGCCACGTGCGTTTCGAGGACGGTTCAGCCAGTGCAGCGAGCGCGCGCGTGTTCCGCGTCGCCGGTGACTTCACCAACCGCCAGGGCGCGGAAGCACACGTGCAGGCGGATGGCTCGTATGTGTTGAAAAGCGTGCCACCGGGGCTGTGGGACATCGGCTTTGAGCCGATCCCGAAAGGCGGGTATCTGAAGTCGATGATGCTGGGCGATGTAGACGTGCTGCGCGCCGACATGAATGTGACGACGGAGACGAAAGCAGCGTTGGAGATTGTTGTGAGCGGGGCTGGCGCTCACTTGGATGGCAAGGTGGAAGGCGGTCAGGCGCGCGCCTTGGTAGTCGCGCCGGAAGGTGACTTGGTGGGTCTGACGGCCTTCTACGTCGTGACTACGGTGGACGAACAGGGCAGGTTCGAATTGAAGGCGATGGCTCCGGGACAATACCGCCTCTACGCCTTTGAGGATCTG
>JBDTPR010000784.1:0-3105 GCA_039932635.1 Candidatus Solibacter sp. | reverse complement strand
TCGTCTCCAGCAGACGACAATCAGTACTGCTAACACAACCGCGCGCGGGAAAGCACGGAACGGGCCAGTTCCCGGTGTGGAGTCCTGGAGTCCGCGTGGAGTCCAGACGCCCCAAAACAGCCCCGTCGCGTCCACCGGCGTCCAAATCGCATTAGGCTAAGTCTTGTGTTTCTGGTGGCCTTGCCTGTAAGTGATTGATATTTCTTAAATGGCTTGGAAGAGGTCAACGGTTCGAACCCGTTCAGGTCAACCAAACTCATCCCCTACATACCGTACAAGCAAGGCTACTCTGAAATCGAAGCGTCGGAATATTTGCCTGAAAGCCCTTTTCCCAATAACGAGCCCTACGGCTGCGGGCTCACCACGTAATCCTTGAAATAGCTGGTGCTGTCGGTTTTCGACCACAGTCCGACTTTGCCCGCGACCGGCGGGCGAAGCACCGGATTGTTCGCCGGGTACAAATCCTCACTGGGAGGGCCTCTACGCCCCGCTTGGGGTTCGGACCCGAGCGTGATTTCCACCGCCAGTGCGCCGTCGAGCCAGCCCTTGAGGTTGGCGCCCTCCACCGTCAGTTTCAACTCGTGCCATGCGCTGCGGTCCAACGGAAAGGGCTTGGCGCGATCGCTGAACTTCAAGTTGCGCCGGATGCCATTGTGGAATTCCCAGAACGCGACATTGTTCTCCGTGTCGTTGTAGCGCACGGCCAACCAGTCGCCATTCGGCTTTACATTGAAGAGAATTCCGGAGGCGCGATCCGAATCGCCGGCGACCGTTTTGAACTTCGTGGTGATTGTGCCGTTGGAGAAATTAGCTACGCCATTCAGCACCGCCACCGGATAGTAAGCGAACTGCTTCGCATTGTCCATCAGTTCTTCGTTGGTCGTGCCATACAATTTGCGCGCGGTCTGCAACAACAATTTAGTGGGATTGTCCTTGCTGGCAACCCACGGCCGGCCGTCGATCATGATGACCTTGTCGCTGCCATCCTGTGCCACTACCCAGGTGCCTACGATCGGCTCAAAGGCGACAGGCGGCTTACCCACCTGCTCTTTCTTCAGATCGACCTTGGTGTCTGCCGCAGTCGCCAATGCGCCCAGAAGAATCCCGATGCCTATCGCGATTCCAGCGGTTGTTACTCTCATCGAAATCTCCTTTGCACCAGTATGCCACTGAGCAGGAACAGTCCCGGCCAGAGCGCGTAGAAAACCGTGCCCGCTCCCTTTGGCGCCACGGCGAGCGGATGCCCGCGAAACACATCTTCACTTGTCTCCGGCGGCGGCGTAACGCCCGCCAGGGAATAGATTGCCTCCAGGACGCCTTCCGCCGTCGTCATGCGGCTCATCGTTCTGCGTCCGTTCAAGTCGAACCAGATCTCGCCATATCCCGGTCGATTCTGTTCGAAGAGGCCGATCGACGTGCCGGAGATGTACTGCACCTGCGCCTGCGGCATGATGCGGCGCAATTTGGAGAGTGCGTGGCGCTCCAGGTCGATTCGCCGCGGATCTTCCGGCGCCAGGTGCGCCTCAATGCGGAGCGGCCCGCGGATCTGCCGCAGCGTGTGCTCGTCGCGTTCCGAAAACGAGTTGCCGCGGCTCTCCGACGTGTCCCAACTGGCATGCAGGAAGACGCAGCCGGCAATACCGACGGCCCCTAAGGCGAACACGCCGAGCGATTCGCACGTTCGGCGCCCAGGCCGAATGCCCAGCCTGCCCCAAATGGCCGTGATGACCAGACCCATCAAGGTCAACACGGCGGCTATCAGCGTAGTGTCGAGCCGCAACAAGCCATGCTGAAACTCGGCCACCATGGCAGCGGGCGTATACCCTGCGGCGCGTTCCCACAAGCCGCCCTGAATCGCGCCAAAGAAACTGACGATCCACGTGCCCACCGTGACGCTTAACGTCAAAATAGCGGCCGTGGAGGGGTGCTCGGTGAGTGCCGATGCGGCGGCAGCGAGTCCAATCGTCAAGCCCGCGTTCAGTATGTGGCCGGCGATCAAAGTGAGCAATTCCGGAGTGTGTACGCTGCCCCCGTAGCTCACCCACAGCAGGATCGCACACATAGGCGGCAGCATCGCCACGAGCCAGCCGGCCAGTAACACTAGCGCCTTCGCGGCCACGCGGGAAAGGGCGGACATTTCCTGTTGGAGTTCGAGTTTGAGCGCGCCGCTCTGCCGGTCGCCGGACACCAGGCGAATCGTGACGAAGGGCAGTAGGAAGACCGCAGCCAGTTCGCAGGCGCTGAAGGTCGGCGCCCAGACTCCGATCAGGGGGGACATCGCCTCGCCCACGCCGGCCGAGGTTCCGTTCAAGCCGCTCACCTCTGAGTAGGTGCGCATCGCGGAGATGAAGGACATCCCCACCAGCGGCCCCATGACGATCAGCATCACCCACCACGCCTTGGATACCAGTAGTTCGCGGCACTCCTTATTGAGCAGCCAAAGGAACGCCGACCTACGTGAGGGCAAGAAACACCTCCTCCAGATCTTCGTGCGCCATCGATCCTTTCCGCGACATCGCCAACGCGGCGAGTTCCGGAACCGTGCCTTCGCCGCACACCCGTCCACCGCTCAGAAGCACAAACCGGTCGCAGAAACGGCCCGCGTCGCCGATCTGGTGAATCGAGAGGAAGAGGGCGCGGCCGCGGGCCGCGTGGATTCGCAACGCCCCGGCAATCTCGCGCGCCTGACGCAAGTCGAGTCCTTCGAAGGGCTCGTCAATCAACAGGGCGGGCTGAGAGGTCAGCAGGCCGATGCCCAGCAGCGCGCGCTTCCGCTGCCCCTTGGATAAGGTGCCGATCGGCTGCCGCAACAAAGGACGAAGATCCATTTGTTCGATAACTTCGTCGCGAAGGCCGGGTTGACCACCGAGAAAACCGATGGTGAAATCGAGCGCCCATTGCAAGGACTGTTGCGGCCACGGCGAGATGCCGTCTGGGACATAGAACAGGAAGCGATGGCGCTCGCGCGCCGCGACTGGCCGGCCCCCGGCGAACATCGTGCCGCTGTCGGAGGGCAGGACTCCGGCGAGGCAGTCGAAAAGTGTCGACTTCCCCGCACCGTTCGGTCCGATGAGTCCAAGCACCTCGCCCTCGCGAACGTGAAAG
>JBDTPR010000783.1:0-3111 GCA_039932635.1 Candidatus Solibacter sp. | reverse complement strand
ATGGCAGCGGCTGCACATCGGTGATCGAGGTACGCAATCTCGGCGAGGTCGCGGACGCCATCGATCTCGAAGGGCATCGCGGGAATGGCGCGCTGGTGGGCTTCGCCGGCCACGCCTTCGGCCCCGTGCGTCTGCCGCCGGGAGCGCGCGACCGCTACCGCCTGGACATCCCCGAGAACGAGACCGACACGCACGCCTGGGTCCTGATGCGCGAGCGCTCGGCGCACCCGTCGGTAGCCCTGAGCGGCAGCACCGAGTGCCGCGAGGGCGACGGGGTGCGCACCCTCGCGCGCGAGGCCGCCTACGCGACGCGCAATCCCCGGTTCGCCGGCGATGTGGGGGATATGCGCGGGTCGATGCTCGCCGTCATCAATCTCTCCCTGCGGCCGGCCGTGTTGCAGGTCTGCTACTCGGCGGGGAATCTGTACTCGGTTCCGGGCGAAACTCAGGAGAGCCGCGAACTGCAGCCCGTCTGTTCCTCGTGGCGGGACGAGCAGGTGCCGCCCTTCGGCACGCGCAACCTCCCGGTACAGCGCGAGGACAGCGCGCACCTCTCCGTCAAGACCCGCGGCGACAGCGTGCTGCTCCAGATGCTGCATCCCGCCCCGTCCAACTTGAGGACCTACACCGTGGACTCAACCATTCGCTTCGGCGCCGAAGTGCCAGCCAAATAACGAATCGGGTACAATCCTTACAAGCACACAGAGGATACTCCAAATGCAAAATCAGACTGCCTTACTGCGCGCCGCCGTCGCCGCGGCTGCCATTATGGGCGCGCTGAACGCCCAGGCTCCGGCCGTGAAAAACGCCGAGGAAGTATATAAGAACATCGTCCAGTTGAAGGGTACGCCGGCCGATCAACTGATGCCCGCGATGCAGTTCATCTCAACCTCGTTGGGCGTGGAATGCACTTTCTGCCACGTGCAGGGAAATATGGAGGCCGACGACAAGGCCGCCAAAAAGACCGCCCGCGAGATGATGGCGATGACCGCCAACATTAATAAGGAAGCCTTCAAAGGGCAGCGTCAGGTGACCTGCTACTCGTGCCACCACGGCGTGGGCCATCCGGTGGCCATGCCGCCGGTGCTGGAGTCCGACCTTGCGGCGCGTCCCGCCTCCGCGCCCGCGCCAGTGGCGCCTTCCGGAGCGACGCCCGCGCCCCAGGTGACCGCCGACCAGATTCTCGAAAAGTACGTGGCCGCGCTCGGCGGAGCCGACGCCCTCAAGAAGGTGACCACGCGCGTGATGACCGGCGCGACCATCGTCAACGGCTCCGAGACTCCCATCGAAATCTTCACCAAGGCGCCAAATAGGCGCGTCTCGATTTCCAGCGGTTCGAGCTACACCGCCTTCGACGGCGCCTTGAGTTGGATGGGCAGCAAGGGCCGTCCGGCGCGCGAGTTGTCGGTCTCGGAATCCGACGGCGGCAGCATCGACGCGGAGTTTTCGCTGGCGCTGCGCATGAAGGAAATCTTCCCGCAATTGCGCCGTGGCCGCCCCGAGACCATCGGCGGCGTGGAGTGCGAAGTGCTGACCGGCACGCGACCCGGCAAAACTCCCGTGCGCATGTATTTCGACAAGAACTCCGGCCTCCTTCTGCGCCTGATCCGCTACGCCGAAACGCCGGTGGGCCGCAACCCCACGCAACTCGACTACTCCGACTACCGCGAAGTGGACGGCGTGAAGAGTCCCTGGCGCTGGACCCTGTCGCGCCCCAACGGCCGTTTCACCATTCAGCTGAAAGAGGCGAAGAACAACGTGCCCATTGACGACGCCAAATTCGTCCGCCCCTCCGGCGACGTGCAGTAGCGATATCCAGTAGCGTTATTCTGGAAGTTGCAGGCCTTCAACCCATCTTCCATGTCGCGGGTATTGGTGCGCGCCACCAATTGGCTGGGCGACGCCGTGATGTCGCTGCCTGCCATCCGCGCGATTCGCGACGTCTTTCCGCACGCGCACCTGGCCGTGCTGGCGCGCCCCTCCGTGGCTGATCTGTACGCGCGCGAGCGCTCCATCGATCGCGTGATTGCGTATCCGAAACTTCAGGGCCTGACGGCGCGCAGGCAGTTCGCGGCGGGACTGCGCAAGCAGCGCTTCGATGGCGCCATCCTGCTACAGAACGCCTTCGATGCGGCGCTGATCTCTTGGCTCGCCGAAATTCCCGAGCGTATCGGCTACGCTCGCGATGCCCGCGGCCCCCTGCTGACGCGTGCCATCGCGGTGCCGGAGCCCGGCGACATCCCGCGTCACGAGCGCTTCTATTACCTGGAACTGCTGCGCCGCGCGGGCCTCATCGAGCGCTTTCCCCTGAGTACCGAAATCCGCCTGGATCGCTTAGACGAGGCGCGCGACGCGGGTGCCGCCGCACTGAAACTCCTCGGCATGACGGGGGCCGTGGTGGGCGTGAGTCCGGGCGCCGCCTACGGCAATGCCAAGCGCTGGCTGCCCGAGCGTTTTGCGGAAAGCGCGCGCCAGATTGCCGCCACGCTCGATGCCGGCGTGCTGGTATTCGGCTCGGCGGGCGAGCGCGAATTGTGCGAGGCGGTGATGCACGATCTTCGCCGTGCCGATGTGCGGGCGCGTAATGTGGCGGGCGAAACTTCGCTCAACGACTTCATCAATCTGGCCTCGGCATGCCGCGTGTTTCTGACCAACGACTCGGGCGCGATGCACGTAGCCTCGGCGGCCGGCGTGCCGACACTCGCCGTCTTCGGCGCCACCGACGATATCACCACCGGGCCCACCGGCACACTCGCGCGCGTGGTCCGCGATCACGCCGAGTGCAGCCCGTGTCTGCTGCGCGAGTGCCCCATCGATCACCGCTGCATGACCCGCGTGACTGCCGATAGAGTCGCGGGCGAGGCCTTGATCCTGGCGGGAGACCATGGACACGCGAACTAAAATTGTGGCGGCCAATCTGGCCCCGCAAGGCGCTACCGTGGTCACCGGCACGTTCGACGTGATCCTCGCGGCAGACGCGAAGGAGCTGTCCGAAATCCGCGCGCAGCATCCCGGCGATGCGCTCTGCGTGGTGGTGCTGCCGCTCTCGGGCGAGTTGCTGGCGCAGCGCGCGCGCGCTGAATTGGCCGCCGCTTTACGCATGGTAGACTA
>JBDTPR010000782.1:0-3119 GCA_039932635.1 Candidatus Solibacter sp. | reverse complement strand
ACCTGGAAGCAATTCGTTAAGGTCTTTGGGAGGAGATGGAGCGCGACCCCAACGTGTTCTGCATCGGCGAAGACATCGGCGAATACGGCGGCGCGTTCAAGGTGACGGCGGGGTTCCTGGAGCGCTTTGGCGCAACCCGCGTGGTGGATACGCCCATTTCGGAGGCCGCGATTGTCGGCGCGTCGATTGGCGCGGGCCTGATGGGGCTGCGTCCGGTGGCGGAAATGCAGTTCGCCGATTTCATCACGTGCGGCTTCGACCAGATCGTGAATTTCGCGGCTAAGTGCCGGTACCGGTGGAACGCGAGTGTGCCCATTGTGATCCGCTCGCCCTCCGGCGGCGGGATTCACGGCGGCCCGTTCCATTCGCAGAATCCCGAGATGTGGTTCGTGCGCACCCCGGGGTTGAAAGTGGTCTGCCCGGCGACCGCGTACGACGCCAAGGGGCTGATCAAATCGGCGATCCGCGACAACGACCCGGTGCTGTTCTTCGAGCACAAGGGGCTGTACCGCAAGATCAAGGAAGATCTGCCCACCGAGGAGTATACGGTGCCGATCGGCAAGGCGAAAGTCGTGCGCGAGGGCCGCGATCTCAGCATTATTACGTACGGCGCGATGGTGTGGACTGCGCTCGAAGCCGCCGAGAAGCTGGCGGAGGAAGGCTGCAGCGTGGAAGTGGTGGATCTGCGCACGCTGATGCCGCTGGATCGCGAAACGGTGTGCGCGAGCGCCAAGAAGACGTCCAAAGTCCTGCTGGTGCACGAGGACACGCGCAGCGGCGGGATGGCGGGCGAACTAGCGGCCACGATTTCCGAAAACGTGTTCGAATATCTCGATGGTCCCATCGTGCGGGTGACCGCGCCGGATACACCGGTGCCGTTCAGTTCGGTGCTGGAGGAGGCCTTCCTGCCCAATGTCGAAAAGGTGCTGGAGAAAGCTCGCTGGCTGCATCGCTATTGACCTGGCGTTAGGCGCGGCGGCACTGGCCGGCGATTTCCGCGCGGGCGCGGCGATGGAGGGTTCCGCCCACGCGCTGGTGTTGGAAGACGCGCGCGGCAATCACGCCGTGTTCACCCAGACGGAGTTCCGGATTACGCAGGCACTGGCCGATTTCGTGGCGGCGCGACTGCTGGTGGAGTTGAAACTCGAGCGCGCGGGGATGCTGTTTCACTGGAGCGGAATCGGCGCGCGCCCGGAGAAGCCCGACGAATTGATCGCCGCGGTGACGCGCGCCTATAACGCGCTGGAGCCGGTGGAAATGCGTTATGGACACCGCCTGCTCACGGTGGCAGCTGGGGAGCGGTGCATCGCGACGGTCGGTCCCGATGGCGCGTTGTCGGCGGGGGGATGCTCGGACGGCGCGGCGGTCAGCGGCACGATTCGCGCGGCCTTCCAGATGGTGCAGCCCGCGCACGGATTGCAGAAGCGCGGGGAGATGGTGCGCGCATTTCCAGTGCAGGCGATCGCGCTGGGCAAGCAGGTGACGGTCCTGGCGATGAGTGGGGAGGCGGCGCTGCCGCTGGGAGTGAATCCGCGCGGGCTGATCTTCGCGCCGTTTTCCAATGAGGCTTCGACGGCGCCGCAGGACGAAAAGGTGCGTACCGCCGTGCAGCGCGTTCTAACGCGCGTGAAGTAGAAGGTGGCCGGCTGGTCTGAAGGGGTGAACTATGGGGAACCCCAATCAGAGCCGCGACCGTCAGGGAGCGACGGAAGGCCAAGTTAGTAAACGCTCCCTGACGGTCGCGGCTCTGATTGGGCTCTGCCCCACTAGTGCATGGGGCCGGCGGAGCGGGAGTGCTTGGGTCGCTGCATGATGAACAGGAACGGCAGCACCAGCAGGAAAACGATCGCCATGGCGCGAAAGGTGTCGATGAAGGCCAGCATGGCGGATTGGCGCTGCACCGTTCCCCACGCCGCCCCGTAGGCCATCTTATAGGCGGCCGCAGGGTCGCTGGTGTGGGACATCATGCCAGACTGCGCGTTGTGCATGAAGGTCTGGGTCTGCGCACTCCAATTGCTGACGTGTTCGCCCAACCGCTGCGTGTGAAACTGCTGCCGGCGGAAGAGGAAGGTGGTGGCCGCCGCGATGCCGAAGCCTCCGCCCAGATTACGCATCAGGTTGAACATGCTGGTGGCGTTACCCATTTCCTCCTTGGGGATCGGGTCCATCGTGGCCGTCGTCAAGGGGACAAAGAGCAGAGCCAGCGAGGCTCCCTGAATAAACTGCGGCCAGAAGATGTCCCAATACCCGGCGTTCAAATTGAGATTGGAAAGCTGGTACAGCGTCCATGAGGCGCCCACCAGGCCCACGGCGAGGACCTTGCGAGAATCGAAGCGGCCGAGCACCGTCCCCACCAGGGGCATCATCAGAAAACTTCCCAACCCGCGCGGCGCCATGGCGATGCCTGCATTGAGCGCGGGGTAGCCCAACATGGTCTGCAGGAAGATGGGGAGCAGCAACAGACTGCCGTATAGGACGAAGCCCAGCATCGTCATCAGAAACACCCCGGCGGCGTACGTGCGATTCTTGAAAACGCGCAGGTGGACCACCGGATCGCCGGTGTAGAGTTCGTGAACCACGAAGAGCACCAGCGCGCAGAGGGCGACCACTGAAGCGATCACAATCCACCCGGCGGCAAACCAATCGGCCTCCTGCCCTTTGTCCAACACCACCTGCAGCGCACCGACGCCCAGGGCCAGCATGCCGATACCCCAGTAATCGATGCCGCGTTTCTGGCGTCCGATGTAGGGCGGGTCGAAGATAAACAGGCGCGTCATAATGACCGACGCCAGACCTACCGGCAGATTGATGTAGAAGACCCAGCGCCAGCTGAAATTGTCGGTGAGGTAGCCGCCGATCACGGGACCGAGCATGGGCGCGACCACGATACCGAGTCCCCAAAAGGCCATCGCCTTTCCGCGCTCGCGCGGCGGGAAGGCCTCCAGCATGACGGCTTGCGACAGCGGCTGCAGCGCTCCTCCGGTAGCTCCCTGCGCGACGCGGAAGAAGATCAGCATTGGTAGTGAGGTCGAGAAGCCGCACAGGAAACTGGCTGTGGTGAAGCCGAAGACGGCGGCCAGCAGCGTGCGCTTGCGTCCGAAGTAATTGGCGATCCACCC
>JBDTPR010000781.1:0-3122 GCA_039932635.1 Candidatus Solibacter sp. | reverse complement strand
CGTGCAGGCACTCATTCCACCAGTTATATGCGGGGACGCCGAGCCGCTCGATGGCCGGCGAATCGTTCAGCATCTGCGACACTTTCTCTTCCGGCGTCATGCGGGAGAGCAGGTCTTCCACGCGCTTTTCCAGAGGTGCGTTGGCGTTCTGATAGAGAGGGGCTTGAGCCAGGGCGGTACAGACCGCCAACAGGGCGGCCCAAATTAGTTTCATGCCCCATTGTCACTCGAATCGGACGAGTTTGTCCGAGCGGACTAGGCGAGACGCCGGTGATCCTTCAGGATGCAGCGATCCATCACCACTGTGAGTCCGGCCTCCATGGCGCGTCGCGCGGCATCTTCGTGGATCACGCCTTCCTGCATCCAGATGACCTTCGCGCCTTTGCGAATCGCCGCTGCCACAATCTCCGGCACGAATTCCGAGCGCCGGAAAATGTCCACGATGTCGATCGCGTCGGGCACCGAGTCCAGATCCGGATAGCAGGTCTCGCCGAGCACCTGCTGCTCCTGCGGATTCACCGGGATGATGCGGTACCCGGAGCGCTGCATGTACTCCGCGACCCCGTAGCTGGGGCGGAACCGCTTGCCCGAAAGGCCCACCACGGCGATGGTATGCGCGCCCCGCAAAATATCCGAAATCTGGTTCATACCCTCTTGCCTTCGCTGCCCCGGCGGATCGCGTGCCGTAATTTTTCGACTTCCTCCGGCGACAAATAGCGGAACTCGCCCGACTTAAGCGGGCCCAACTCGAGCGGCCCGATGCGCACGCGCTTGAGTTTTTCCACCAGTTTGCCCAGGTGCTTGAACATCACGCGGATCTGATTATTTCTGCCCTCGGTCAAGCGGATTTCGTACCAGGGATTGGGCGCGTTGCGGATCAGGCGCAGCCCGGCGGGCAGTGTGCGCCGCCCCATTACCGGAATGCCGTCGCGGAATTGCTGCTCCTGTTCGCCGGTCAGCAACCCGGTCACCTTCACCACGTAAGTCTTGGGCAGGTGCGTGTGCGCGGACATGATGGCGTTGGCCATATCGCCATCGTTGGTCAACAGCAGGAGGCCTTCGCTGTGATAGTCCAGGCGGCCCACGGGATACACGCGCTCTTTGACGCCGCGCAGGCAATCCATCACAGTGTCGCGGCCTTCGGGGTCGCTCACCGTGGTCATCGTGCTCCTGGGCTTATTGAGAACGATGTAGACCTGGGTCTTCGGGGGGCGCAGCAGCTTGCCATCGACCTTGATGTGATCGGTTGCCAGGTCGGCCTTGCTGCCGAGTTCCGTGATCACGGCGCCGTTGACGGTGACGCGGCCTTCCAGCATGATTTTCTCCGCCTGCCGCCGTGACGCAACTCCGGCTAGCGAGAGAATCTTCTGCAGTCTTTCTTCGGGCACTATGCTTCCTCTTTCACCTGCGGCTCCGCTGCCGGTTCTTCCGGTGCGGGTTCGGAGGTTTCCGCGACTGCCTCTTCGGCGGGCGCTTCTGCTACGGGTTCGGGTGACGGCGCTTCAGGCGCTTCGACTGGCGCGCCATCTTCAACCGCTGCTTCCGGCGCGGGCGGTTCGTTATCGGCGAAGGCCATGCGGCGGATCTCTTCGAACTCTTTGAGGGAGGGCAGCTCGCTCAGGTCCTTCAAGCCGAATTGAATCAGGAATTCCTTGGTGGTTTTGTACAGAATCGGTTTCCCGATCACATTCTTGCGGCCAGCCACGGCAATCAGTTTACGATCGAGCAGCGTCTTGAACACGCCGCCGCCCTGCACGCCGCGGATCTCCATGATCTCCGGTCCGGTGGCAGGCTGTTTGTACGCGACCACGGCCAGAGTCTCAAGCGCGGGCAGGGACAACTTCAATGGCGGTTTCAGGCTCTTGACGAAATTGCGTACGGCCTCGTGATGCTCGGGCTTGGTGGCCATCTTGTAGCCCCCGGCGACTTCGCGGATCGACACGCCATGTCCCGGCTGTTCAAAATCGGCAATCAGCTGGTCGAGCAAATTCTTCACGCGCTCCGCGGGTTGCTGCAGCGAGGCCGCGATCTGTGCCAGCGTCAGCGGTTCTTCGGCCACATACACGATGGCCTCCAGAATCGCTTTGAGCTGCGTGTCTTCCTGCGACGTCGCGGCCGCCTGGTCTTCCGTGGGCTCCTCGTTCGAGCCCATCAATTCTTCCACCGATATGGCCGGCTCGGCCGCCACGTCGGCGATCTCCGGGGCCACGATCTCCGGTTCCACGATGGCTGCTTCCGGCGTCGCCGGCTCAGCGTCCGGGCTTCCGCCCTGCGAGTTATTTTCCAATTCGTCCATGCTTGATTTAGATGTAGTCTTTGTCTATCGCGGACATCGGCTGATCACTGGCAAATACCTGATCGAAGCTCTCATGCCGCTTGAGGGCGATTTCGCCGAATAGGTCCTTCTGGGTTACCACCACTGCCTGCATGCGCACCATTTCCAGCACCGCCAGAAACAGCGCGATCATGGCGCGCCGCGTGCGCTGCATTTCAAAAACGCGCATGATGAAGACCGGTTGGTCCGGCGCCACCTGCTGGAATTGATCCTTCAAATACCGGATCATATCCCCCACCGTAACGTCGGCCGATTCCACCTCGTACACCGGGCGATTCTTCACCCGATCCAGCATTTCGCCGAACGCCTTCACCAGGTCGAAGAGGGTGATCGCGAGGCCGGGATCGTCGTCCTCGGAGACGAACGCCTTGATCTGCGGATTGCTCCACACGTTCTCTTCGATCATGCGTTTTTGCTGCAACATCTCCGCCGCGTTCTTGAAACGCTCGTGCTCCAGCAGGCGGTCCACCAGTTCTTGGCGCGGATCTTCCGAGGCGTCGCCTTCCACGACCAGGGCCGGGTCTCGCGGCAGCAGCATGCGCGATTTGATGTGGATCAGCGTCGCCGCCATGTACACGAATTCGGCGCCCAAATCGATATCCATCTCGCGCGCCTTGTCCATGTACTCGAGGTACTGAGACGTGATGGTGGCGATAGGGATGTCCTTGATCTCGATTTGTTGCTTGCGGATCAGATCCAGCAACAGATCGAGCGGCCCATCATATTGCTCCAGATGGAAATTGAGTGGCGAAGACACTATCCTTCACGATAGCATGCGACGCTTTGC
>JBDTPR010000780.1:0-3123 GCA_039932635.1 Candidatus Solibacter sp. | reverse complement strand
GTTGCGGTTGTACCAGAAGGCCTCGCCGTGGAACTGGTTGCCGCCGCTCGGCGTGGAAAACGCCGTCTCGGTAGCTCCGCCCGCCGCGGCAGCCGTGGGATTGGCGGTAATCATCGTAACCTGCCTGACCTGTCCCACGCGCAGTTTGTTCGGCGAGTAATCCAGCGCGTTATCGCGGATGTAATTGTCCTGTATGTTGACCCCATCGAGACTCATGCCGGAGTAACTGGTGCGCAGCCCGTTGATGGTCGTGGCCGAATTACCGTTGTAGGTCACGCCCGCCTTGATTTGCATGATGGAGACCACATCGCGGTCCAGGATGGGCAGGTTCTTGATCTCGTCCATACTTACGGTGCTGCTGATCTCCGCGGTGGCCGTGTCCACTCCTTCCACAGCGGCCGAGACTTCCACCGCCTGCGAGACGCCGGCCAGTTCGAGCCTGATGCGCGGCACGTCGGTCTCGCGCGCGATATCCACGGTGAGGCCCTTGCGCGTGGACTTGGTGAAGCCCTTGGCGGAAACCGTCAGATCATACTCCGCGGGACGCACGCCGATGAAGTTGTACAGTCCTTCCGCCGACGTCTTGGAGACCAGCAGCGGCTTCTCGCCGCCCGCCAGAAAAAGTTCGACATCGGCCCCACCAACGGCGGCGCCCGAGGCGTCGATTACGGAGCCCGATATTCGGCCGGACACCTGCGCAGTGGCGGAGGAAGCCAGTAAAAGACACGCAAGCAGAATCCCAGACACCTGTTGCATATGTTTCTATTGAACCCCAAAATGAGACGTTCGTCGCTGTCAAACGGCCCGAATTCGCCTTGTAAATGGTGAAGGGTTCTTAACCTACGGGAGTGCGCGAAACTCTACTTTTCGGACCCCGCCGAGGGTGCCGTAAGAGGCAAATCCGAGCGGCGCCGAGAGCTTCATTTCACCCGGGCGAAGACTGATGGTACGGCCCGCGACGGGTGCGTCGATGATCTGCTTTTCGTCGATCCACGCGGTGAGTCGGTCGGCCTTAACGCGCAGGCGGAAGGCATAGTAGCGAGCCTTTTCGAAGTCGAAGTAAGTGCGCGTCTCGTTGTCGCTGGCATCCCAGCCATCGATGCTCGAGAGGCCGACGATGTCGCCGCCCCAGCCGCCCGTGACCAAGGTGCAGAAGGAGTCGCCCACGGGAAATGTCAGGCTGGCGAAGAAGTCGTTGCCGTCGAACCGCGCGGCCTCGAAGCGGACTTCGTAGTTGAGCTTGGGGAAGGTGCCGGTGTACGTGACGCCAGTCATGGGAGCGCCCGCGCCGAGGATGATTGCGCCGTTTTCAACGCGCGATTTGCCATGCCCGGTGAAGGCGGTTTCGCGCCAACCGGTCAGCGTCTTGCCGTCGAATAGCGATCGCCATTCCCCCGCCCCGGTCTGCGCGACGGCAGCCAGGCAGGCGAGCAGAAAGCAAAATGCGCGCATGACGCCATGGTAGCAGCGGTGCTCTATGGCCGCAGGCGAGAGTACAAATCAGAGCCGCGACCGTGAGGGAGCGTTCGGCATGCGGGGTCGGGGCTTGCTCTCACCGCGTGTAGACGCACCGGCCCGAGAGATAAACGGCGCTGGCGGAATCGCGGCCGAAAAAATACGGCAGCTCGCGATAGTCGTCACAATCGTGAACCACGAAGTCGGCGGACTTGCCGGGTTCGAGCGAGCCGATCTCGTGTGCGAGTCGGAGACTATACGCCGCATTTACAGTGGCCGCGGTGATGGCCTCGGCGGGCGTCATCTTCATTTGCGTGGAGGCCAGCGATAGCACCATCGGCATGGAGGCCGTGGGCGAACTTCCAGGATTGAAATCGGTCGCGAGAACAACCGGAAGTCCGCGCTCGATCATGGCGCGCGCATCGGGGTAGCGCGTGTGCCCGAGGTGATAAACGGAGGCCGGCAGCAGGACGGGTTGCACGCCGGCGGCGTGCATGGCGTCGAAGGCCGCGGGCGTGGAAGCTTCCAGATGATCGGCCGTAGCGGTATGCAACTCGCAGGCGAGCAGACTGGCGTAGTCGGCGGTGAACTGGTCGGCATGTATCCGCAGCGTAAGACCAAGCGCTTGCGCAGCCTGCAGAATGCGGCGCGCGGGTTCGATGGGGAAAACGTTGGGCTCGCAGAAAATGTCGCAAGCCTCGGCAAGGCGTTCGCGGACAACCACGGGGAGCATTTCGTTGATCACCACATCTACGTAGTCATTGATGCGGCCGCGATATTCATCGGGGATCTCGTGTGCGCCGAGGAAAGTGGGGATGTACCGCAGGCGGCCTTCCGCGTGGAGGCCGCGGATCGCGTGTAAGATTTTGACCTCGGCATCGAGCGAGAGGCCGTAGCCGCTCTTGGCTTCCACCGTGGTGGTGCCGCCGCGCAGAAACCACTCCTGATACCGGCGCGCCGCGGTCAGCAGGTCGCCGGGCGATGCCTCGCGCGTCAGCCGCACGGTCGAACGTATGCCGCCTCCGGACGCCGCGATCTCGGCGTAGGTCGCGCCCGCGATGCGGTGCTCGAATTCGCCCGCGCGCGTGCCGGCGAACACGGGGTGGGTGTGGGCGTCGATGAAACCCGGGAGCACGATGCGCCCGCCCGCATCCAACGTCTCCGTGCCTGACGGGAGAGCGCGCTCGATTTCAGCGCGCGCGGCGGCCGCAAGAATTCGGCCATCGCGCACGTGTAGGGCGCCATCCTCAATGATGCCGAGTTCGCGCATCGCGAAGCCGGTGCGCGGCACGGGTCCGCCGGCAAGCGTGACAAGCTGCCGGCAGTGGACAACGGCCAGATCGGGCATGCCTGATTCTACGGCGCCCACGACGGCATGACGTAGGCGTAGAACATGGTCAACAGTCCGATCATGCTGGCCAGGAAGATGCTGTGCTTGAGCGTGAAGCGGAAGAGTTTCGACTCGTCCTCGCGCTTCATGTTAGTTGCAGCGGCGGCCACCGCGATGCTGGTGAGCGAGATCATTTTGCCCATTACCCCACCGGCGGAATTGGCCGACGCCATGAGTACGGGATTCTGCCCGAGCCGTTCCGCGGTGACTACTTGCAGCGTGCCGAAAAGCGCGTTGGCCGAAGTGTCGCTGCCGGTAAGGAACACGCCGAGCCAGCC
>JBDTPR010000779.1:0-3140 GCA_039932635.1 Candidatus Solibacter sp. | reverse complement strand
ATCAGAGCCGCGACCGTCAGGGAGCGGTCGGTATGCAGCGTCTCAAGGCAAGTTAATTAGCAACCGCTCCGTCACGGTCGCGGCTCTGATTGGGACTCAGGAAACACAACGGGCGCCGGCGGTTTCCCGCCGGCGCCCGTTCTTTTTTGCGTTTCTACTTCAGGTTAGAAGTGCAGCCTTACCGACAGTGCAATGGTACGCGGAGCACGCGCACCACTGATCTGGCCGTAAGTCTGGCTGGTCTGCGCACCGGTGGAAGCGTTGAAGCTCGTGCCGGTGTTCACACCGGAATACTGGGTGTGATTGGGAGCGTTGAACATTTCGGTACGGAACTGAAGGTACCTGCCTTCGCTGAACAACGGGAATCGCTTGGAAATCGAGAGATCCCAGTTGTTGATGCCAGGGCCGGTGCAGACGTTGACTCCGGCGTTGCCGAAGTTCGCCATGGTCACATTCGGATTGCCCCACGAGCCGATTACCGGCGCGGCGGCCATATCCGTGTTGAACCACTTGTAGAACGTATGCGTACCGCTGCCCTTGCAGGAGCCCACGATATTGACGCGGGCGCCTTCAGCCGATCCAGTCACATCCTGCGAAGCCGTGTAGCCCAGACCGGGCGTGAACGGACTGCCGCTGATGAACGACGTGATACCGCTAACTTCCCAGTTATCCGTGAAGATGCCAAGGGCCTTCGAGTTCAGGCGCTTGCCAAGCTTCGGCAGAGTGTAAAGGTAATTGGCGACGAACACTTGGGGGCGGTCGAACCCGGCGCGGCCGTAGTTGCGCGAGCGCGGGGCGAAGTACGGGCTGACGGTGGACGTATCTCCATCGGCCACATCGAGCGCCTTGGAGAAAGTATACGCGATACCGACCTGCAAGCCGCCGGAGAAACGCTTCTGCGCGCTCACCTGCAGCGAGTGGTAGTTGGAGTTGTAGCCGGAGCTACGCGTGGTGATGCTGCCCCAGCCGTAGTAAGGACGCAGGAAGTTATCCGCCAGCGGTTTGCCGGGCTGGGAAGGATCTTCATACGCCTTGTTGAAGTGCGCGCCCATCGGGATCGGGTTGATGTCCTTGCCGGCGATCAGGTGGTACGCCGCGCTGCCGACATAAGATGCGTCGATGGCGAAGGACTTAATCTGCTGCTGGATACCGAAGCTCCAGTTGACGGTGGTGGCCGGAGCGTTGAAGCCCATCAGGTTGTTGATGCCCGAGGGTCCGATCGCGCCGCCGCTGCCCGCGTACGTGTCGAGGTTGCCGTAATACAGAGTCGGGGCGAAGGATACCGGCGGGTTGCCGTTGGTGTCCATCGTCGGATTACCCTGCAGACGATCCTGGAACATGCCGGCGCCGCCGCGGATGGCGGTCTTGCCATTGCCGAAGACGTCCCATGCGAAACCGACGCGCGGTCCCAGGTAGATCTTGCCGGTCTCATAGAGGCCGCCCGGATAGCCGTTCACGCCGCCGACGGCCGCGCCGTTGGAGCTCGATCCGGTGCCCGGAATGTAGAGGCCGATCAGCGGATTGGGATAAAGAACGCCAGTGCGGGGATCTACCGCTACGCGCTTGCCGCTCGGATCGATGGTCGGCATGTAGAGCATGGGCGAATTCGCCCGGCTATACAACGACGGGCTGAAACCCGCGATGGTCTTATTGGTATCGGTCTGCGGCGGCAGATTGTAGAACCGCATTCCGAAATCGAGCGTGAGGCGCTTGCTGACGCGCCAGTTGTCCTGAACGTAGAACTCCAGGTTGTTGAAAACCCAGTCGCCGTTGACCCGCTCCGTGCCTTCGGAGTAAGTGTTGATGATTCCCGTCAGGGCGTTGGAGTAGCCATCGCCGGTATTGAACGGGTTGGTGGTGTTGCTGCTGAAATCGAAGGCGCCGCGCGGATTGCGTCCGCCCACCTGGAACTTCTCGGTGTGTTCGTAATACATGCCCGCTTTGAGACTATGCGTACCCACCACCTTCGAGACGTTGTCCACGAAGCTGATGATGTCGTTGTAGTTCTCGTACGGGATGTTGCCGAAAGTGACCACGGCCGGGTTGGCATGGCTGCCACCGAAGGTGATATTCGGCATGTAGTTCGTCTTGTCGGTGTAGCTGACGCCCGTGGCTTTGTCTGCGTACCATTCGCCCGGATTGCCCACCTTCGAGCGATCGATGGCGGAAGGATCGGACGGGTAGAAGTACAGTTTGTTATGGCTCTTCCCGAAAATGAACTCGTTGACCATGGTCGGCGAGAGACTGTTGGTGATGTGCGCGACATGCCCCTTGCCGGGCGCGCCGAACGTGGTGGGCGTCAGGAAGTAGTTGATACCGCCGTTCACCCACAGGCCGTAAGGAACCTGTTGTTCGTCCTTGTCCTGAATGTAGCGCCAGTAAACCTGCATGGTCGGCGTGACGTTGTAATCCACGCGCACCATGTCTTCGCGCTTCGGATACGCGCCCGCATACTGGCTCTTGTAATTCCAGTTATTGACCTGCGCGATGTTGGGGTCGGTGTAGTTGGCCGTCGGCAGGAAATTGACCATCGCCTTGCCAAGCGTGCTCATGCGGTTCGCCGGAATTATGTTGCCCGGGAATTGTACGCCGTTGGTCAACGGATCGGTGATCTTGATTGCCGTGCCGGAACCGGTGACGCTCTTGGAGAAGTCGCCGCCGCGTTCGGCCGCAGTCGGGACCGTAATGTAACGCGTGCCATAGTCCTTGCGCTGGCCCGTGTATTCCTGATCCCAGAAGAAGAACAGCTTGTCCTTCTTGGTATTGAACTTTCCGGGGAGGTAGATCGGTCCGCCCACGTTGTAGCCCGTAATGCGGTAGCGGTACGGCGACTTGTTCACGGGATTCGCCGCGGTGCTCTGCCGGTTATTCCAAAACGAGTTGGCATTCAGGCTCTCGTGACGGTAGGTGTCGTATGCCGACACGTGGTAGTCCTTGCCGCCGCCGCGCGTGACCACTGTGATGACACCGCCGCCGTTGCGGCCGTATTCCGCCTGGAAGTTGCTGGTCAGCACCTTCACTTCGGCGATGGAATCCATATTGGGCTCAAACTGCAGGGTGTTGTTAGACCCGGTGTCGAGGTTCGTAATGCCATCCACGGCGTAGTTCTTCGAATTCTCACGGCTGCCGTTGATGAACGT
>JBDTPR010000778.1:0-3141 GCA_039932635.1 Candidatus Solibacter sp. | reverse complement strand
CGCGCACTCCCTGCGCTTCGGTTTCGAATACAGCAAGTACGACATCAATCACTTCCAGCCGCAGGCGTCCAACGGTCCGCGCGGCGGTTTCAACTTCACCGGCGGCCTGACCTCTTTAAGCGGCGGCGCGTCCACCACGGGCTACAACAGCTGGGGTGATTTCCTGCTCGGCCTGCCGCAAGGCATGGGCAAGGACGTCCAGTATCTGAATCCGGCGACCGTTCGCATGCCGTCCTATGGGCTGTATGCGCGCGACAGCTGGCAAGTCAATCGCAAACTGACCATCAATTACGGCCTGCGCTACGAATTCTATCCGCCGCCGCGCCGTGACCACTGGGCCGGCGAACGTTACGATCCCAACACGGACATGGTGTATCGGGGCGGCTACGACGTCGGCATCGGCCAGATCGCACCGCGTCTCGGAATTGCATACCGCTTGAATGAGAAGACCGTGATCCGCGCGGGCGGGGGCATTAGTGTGGACCCGAACTCGTTCCGCTATCTTCGCGACGATTATCCCGCCACCATCTCCACCCAGTACTCGGGCGCCAGCAGCTTCCAGGCCGCGGGCACGCTCCGTACCGGAATTCCCGCCGTGGTGGGACCGGACCTGAAACTTGACCAATTCCCGCTGCCGCTGGCGGTGGGCACTACCACCTTCCCGCAAGTCTTCCATCGCGGCTACGTGGAGAGCTGGAACTTCACCATCCAGCGCGATATCGGCGGCGGCTTCAACATCCAGGCCGCCTACGTCGGCAGCCGCGGAGTTCGCCAGACGGTGAACCAGAATATCAACGCAGCCGGCCCGGGCGGCGGTAATAACGGGCGCGCACTGTTCGCCAAGTTCGGCCGTGCCACCAACATCACCTATCACACGCCCTTCGATACCAGCGTGTACGACGGGCTGCAGTTCCAGGCCACCAAGCGCGTCGGCGCCACCATGCTGGGGGTCTCCTATACGTACTCGAAATCCATCACCTGGGGTGACGATACGGATTCGGGCCTGACCTGGAACTGGGCGCCGATGATCTATCGCAACCGCGCCGTGGCGGGCTTCGACCGTACGCAAAACCTGCAAGTCTACGGCAACTATGAACTGCCCTTCGGCGCCAAGCACAAACTGGCCAGCAGCGGAATTGTGTCGAAGGTTGTCGGCGGCTGGCAGATGAATTGGATCATGAGCGTGATGAGCGGTACGCCGTTTACCGTCGGCTCGTCGGCAACGTCGGTGAACGCGCCGGGCAACACGCAGACGGCCGATCAGGTCAAGGGCGAGGTTGCGATCCTGGGCGGGCATGGAGTGGGACAGGCGTACTTCGATCCGCTGGCGTTCAAGGCGGTGACCGATGTGCGCTTCGGCAACAGCGGCCGCAATATCCTGCGCGGACCGGGCGTGTTCAACGTGGATGGCAGCGTATTCCGCAACTTCTCGATGAAGGAACGGGTGAAGTTGCAGGTCCGCGTGGAGATGTTCGGCGTCACCAATACGCCGCAGTTTGGCAATCCCGGCGCTACCGTATCGAACATGACCCTGAATGCGGATGGCAGCGTGCGCGCGCTGGGCGGCTACACGGAGATCACCAGCGCCACCGGAGAGCGGCAGATCCGGTTCGCCGCCAAGATCTCCTTCTAAGAGGGCGGCAGAGTACCTTCCGATCCGTGTGAATCCGGGGCCTTTCAGCAATCGGCCACGCGTTCACACGGATTTCGCTTTCTAGCCGTGTTCAACGCGCGCCTTGATATCGGAATACGCTGTCTCGATGAGTCGCTGTAGCGCTGCGGCGTCGGTGGCCGTCCCGGGCCTCAGCTTCACATGCCGCATGAACTTGCCGGCGCCCTGCAGCAGGCGGGCCGGATCGGGCAACCCGGAGCCTTGAAAGAACCCCACGTTGACATGCGCCGCGAAGATATTCACGTAGCCGAACGGCACATTCCCAAAACATGCCACCGGGCAGCCGTCATGCAGCAGTTCCCGGACTTCGTCGCCGCATTCCCGCATCGCTGCGAACCACTGCTGCGCGATCGCGCCCAATTCCCCGGCATGCTCTCTCAGCCAGGTATCGATGGCGGGAGACCGCTCCACAGCGCCGTTAAACCGCAGCAATTCCGTCTTCATGGAAAGCAGCTTACTATTTTGGCAAGGCGGGGCCCAACCAAAAAAGTGGCCGGGCCACGGTTGGAGGTCCGGGCACGGCCACTGCTAACGTAGTGCAAACTTGTGGGTGATTAAACCAGTCGCATTTCCAGGGGAGGCGTCGCACCCTGGAAGTTGCGCGAGCCCTGCGTGCGGAACTCGTAGCGTTCAATCGCTACCGCCGCGCCCCGTTCGTTGCTGCGCACCACGCACCCGTAAATCATTAATTTCATGGGACAAGAGTCGTTGAGCAGGACTGGCCAGGTCATGGACAGTTCCACCGGCATTCCGCTGGTCAACATGTTCTCGGTAGAGAACCAGACCCCGCCGCTTGATATATTCAAGGTACGGCCGACGCCGGTTTCGGCAATCCGCTGGCCGTACAGCATCTTATACCGGACTTCCTGGTCAATCTGGAAGCGACGTTTGGTTCGTCTTTCCCGGTCGGTCCGCCCGCTGAACGTCCTGTCGTCGAAATTGTCTAGCACCGGTGCACCGCCTTCATGGCCAAAGTACCCTGGAGCGGGAGTTTGCTCAAGCTGTCTTTGGCTATCAACTGTCCACTATCACCCTCTCATATCACCCCCGGAACCAGCGTTAAGTGGTTTCGTTTGTGTAAATCCCGGATATGGAGCGTATGGTACTTTTCACCCTTTTCGAAAAGGAGGGGCCGTAGGCCAGGGACATTTTCAGAATAATTTCCCAAAGCAGTAGATAATCAGGCCCTAAATTGCTGGCATCGGATCAACAGACAGCATCCCAGGCGGCGAGTCCCCTCCCACCGCCTCACTCTGAGTGCGGCCCCGAGCACCCAGCTCGGGGCCGTTTCCTTTTTAGGCCAACCCTTTCGTCGCCCGCCCCAAAATAACCCGAAAAAACTTTTGACAGTAGTAGACAATCAGGTCTTTAACTGATAGTATTGGACTAACAGACAGCATCCCAGGCGGTGAGTCCCCTCCCACCGCCTCCCTCTGAGTGCGGCCCCGAGTACCCAGCTCGGGGCCTTT
>JBDTPR010000777.1:0-3148 GCA_039932635.1 Candidatus Solibacter sp. | reverse complement strand
CTGGCGCAATTGACGGAACTCACGACGCCGGAGGCCTCCGAAAAACCGCGCGGAAGGTAGAACGGGCGAGCATTTAGACTATCTTGCCATGTGATCTTGACAGGCGGCGAGATTTGGCGCGATCATGTCGGGCATGCCATCACATGATCTGTCGAACTGGCTTTCAAAAGCCGACGCAGCCGCCCGCCTGCAAATCAGCGAGCGAACCTTAGACCGGCGTTGCGACGCGGGCACAGGACCCGAAAGACGCAACCGTCCGCGCGTAGGGCTGAAGCCTGAACCCGTCTTCAATCCGGAGGACATCGAGCGCCTGGCCGCGACGCCGGTACACGTCCTGCCGCCCGAGTTTGGCAGAGCGCCATCGGTGCCGGCGATCCTCGACCGCGAGTACGCGATCGCGGTGCGGCCGCCCGATGCGTTCTCGCTGGCGCTCGAGAGAATTGCCGGAGCGATGGAAGCGAAGGCGGCGCCGCAGGCGTTGTACCTGACCTTGCCCGAGGCGCGAGTTTACAGCGGGCTCTCGCTCGCGCTGTTGCGGCGCGTGGTCAGGGAAGGGAAGCTGCCTTCGATCCGCGACGGCTCGACGAAAGTACGCCGCGCGGATTTAGACGACTTTGACAGTGCTTCGCCAATTAGACAGCCTTTGGCGAAATCTGCGAAGGCCGGGTAGCCGATCGGTTTATCTGACCACCGAGAGCGTGAGCTGCGCGTTCGTGATCGACGTAACCGAACTCACCGTGAAACAGAGCAGATCGTTCACCGCGATGGCGTTCGAGTTCGCCCAGGTGCTCACCGATCCGGAGGCCGAGGTAGCCGTGGTCAGCGTGGGCGGCGCCGCGGCCACGATGCTCGCGCCGTTCACGGTGATAGCGAAGATCACCGAACCGCTCGTGCCATTCAGTGACCGGATCCGCCAGCCGGTGATGGTGGCCGCGTACGGCGCCTCGCCGCACACCGCGGAGCCCGTCGTGAGGGCCGCCGTCCCGTCGCCGGCGACGAACGTAATCGCGCCCGCGCCGCTCAAGGCAGTGGCAACCCAGGCGCTCCCGCTGTAGCGCAAGACTGATTTGTACGTCCCGCCGCCGGTGGCCGCACCCGAACTGCTCGCGTCCGTGAAGGTGCACACCGCGCCTGTCGGCGGCGAACTGGGCGGCGCTGCGAATGTGCATGTAGGCGGGATCCAGGTGGCCACGCTCGCGTCGCGCAGCCCGGTTTCCACTACGTTGCTCTTGGCCTGGCCGAAGCACGCCAGCGCCGCCAGTAGCAAACCGATGATCAGCCTCATTTGAATTTCACTCCTCCACAGCCGGCCCCGGTGCCGAAGTCAACGCATGACCGCGCCGCCGATGCTGCCGAATACTGCGGCGTCCATGCCCAGGTGTACGGTCCAGAGTAGGCGGTATTCGGTGCGCCATTCCACCAGATGTAAACGGCCCATTGGATATCGTTGTGCGAAGGGCGAAACTTGAGTAGGGTGATCCAACCGGCCTTGCCGCCGGAAGCTCCCAAGTTCCCCGTGACGTTCACGGTATGCCCATCGGCAGCGTTGAAACTTAGGCGCGCCACGTATTTTAGATGGCCGTGAACTCCCCAGTACACCTTCGGCTCAGCCATGTAGAAGTCATCGCGGAGTTGCACGCCCGTGTTGACCCCGATCCCCTCGGATGCCGACGTGTACCAGCCAGCATTGCCGTCAGCCGGGTAGACGTAGGCAGGCGCCGGGTTTGGAGAATTGACGGTATCAGTCCCGACGTGGCGCAAAAACATCCACTGTCGGTTTGACTCCGACGCCGAAAGCACGCTGTCCGCCCAAATCCGGGAGGGCTGAAGCAGCGCCATATTATCGACCCAATCAACCCCCATGATCCCGAGTTTGATCGTCCCGGAGCTTGTCGTCCGGTCGATATTCACGTACTGCTGGCTGGGCGTTGAGCCGTAATGGACACCCGTCATGCCAAGCACATCGGTAGCGTACGGTCCCACGATGTCGTGATTACCGCCAGGCCAAATGCCGTAGAAAGCCGTGGCCAGTTGCCGGAGCCAATCCGGCTTGAAATCGTTATTCCAGGCGTTGTTACATGCCGTTCCAACCGTGGTGCAAGCCGTGGTGTAATCGCCCACCCCGTTGATTGAAACGATGTTCCAGTAGGCGATGGCGGACTTACAGGGGTATGCCCCGCAAGTCCCGGCGCCGCCCGGCCCCGCGCCGCTCGCGCCCAGGAGCCAGTCCGTGGATTGAGTCCAGTAGGTCGCCACGTTTTCCGCGTGAACGTCGTTCCACACGGCGATAGTGAAGTCGTCGCCGGTAGCTTGCGAGAGCGCCTGACCGAAGGCCGCGGCAGACACCAGGAGACCTACCAGGACGGCTTTCAATTTCCGCCCCTGGAGGAATGTCTAATCCTGGTGGATGCGGCGGCGCCCCCGATCGCGACGAGCACGCAGGTATTGCCTGTCGTCTGACAGTTCCCTGACGGCGTGCAGGTGAAGATAGGCGAGTATGTTCCGGTGGTTGTGGCGAGTGTGTGCCCGATGGTTAGGCGATTCCCGACCGCAGTTAACGAGGCGTCAGTGGTGGCAAGCCCGGAAACAATCGTCGTGACATTGTTGTTGAAGTTTCCGATCATGCCGGCCACGTAGATAAAAGAGTCAGCCAGAGTTGTGGTGATGCTGCCGCACTGGTAATTTTTCGTGCCTGACACGGTGCCGGTGATAGAGGACGTCGCATTGTGCGCGTTGACTACTCCTGCGGGGCTGCCGGAGATTTCAGTAATTCCGACAGTCACTTCATCCGTTGTTGATGGGGTAACGGATACTGTGATTGAGCCGCTTGCCACCAAACTAACCACCTTCCAGACATTGAAACTGGTCACTGCTGCCACTCCAGAGTCAACGGACACGTATGTATTTACGGTGTCTGAAATCGTAAAGGTTGTACCGGCATGAGGAGATGTCGCAGTTACCAGAAGCACATTCCCGGTGCCTATCACGGTGTAGGTGCAGGTCTGCGCTGCGGGCGGTATGATTGTCCCGCTGCCGCTGCCGCACATGTTGGACCCGGCATAACCCACCGCGCCAAAGCTCGCGGCGACGGCCAGGAGGAGACTCAATAGAAGTTTCATAGGTTCCTTTTAATCAACGGTGTAAGTGA
>JBDTPR010000776.1:0-3153 GCA_039932635.1 Candidatus Solibacter sp. | reverse complement strand
TCGCCGCCCAGGCTCCACAGCCCTTCGCGACCCGCTGCGCCCCGTGCCATGGCGACGAAGCCCGCGGCGGAGCCCAGGGTCCCGGACTCGCCAATAATCCCCGCGTCGCGGCCCAATCCCAGGACCAACTCCGCGAGTACCTCACCCGCGGCAACGCCGCCGCCGGCATGCCTTCCTTCGCCGCACTGCCCGCCGCCGACCTGCTCGCGCTCGCCCGCTACCTCCGCCGAATCAACAACGACACCATTCTCGCTCCGCCCCCCCAACCCAACCGCACCATCAGCTTCGGCCCTCCGCAACCGGGCGACTGGCGCACCTACAACGGCAGCGACTCCGCCAATCGCTTCAGCCCACTGAAACAGATCACGACCGCGAACGTCGCCACCCTCAAACTTAAATGGGTCTTTCCCATCCCCTACTTCGGCCTCGAAACCACGCCCCTCGCAGCCGATGGCGTCCTCTATGTCACGGGTCCCAATCAGGTATTCGCCCTCGACGCGCTGACTGGTGAGCCCCTCTGGCACTACTCGCGGCCCGCCAGTCCCAACCTGGAGGGCGACGCCAGCCTCGGCACCAATCGCGGCGTCGCGCTGCTCCGCGACAAAATCTTTTTCGTCACCGACAACGCTCATCTCATCGCGCTCGACCGCGCCACCGGCCGCCTTCTCTGGGACGTTACCATGCCGCCATCCGCTCCCGGGGAGGGTCACCATTATGGCGGCACCATCGCCCCGCTGGTAGTGCACGACATGGTGATCGCTGGAGTGGCCGGCGCGGATCGCGGCATCCGCGGCTTCCTTGCCGCCTACAACCCAGATTCCGGCGCGCTCGTGTGGCGTCGGTGGACCGTCCCCCGCAAGGGCGAGCCTGGCATCGAAACCTGGCAGGGCACCGAACCGCTTTACGGCGGCGGCTCCACCTGGCTTACCGGCTCCTACGACGCCTCCACCGACACGCTCTTCTGGGCGACTGGCAACCCCTGGCCCGATTCGGAGGATCGCGACCGTCCCGGCGACAACCTGTACACCAACTGCGTCCTGGCACTCGATCCCAAGACCGGCGACCTCAAGTGGCACTATCAGTTCACTCCCCACGACGTGAAGGATCGCGATGCCACCGAGCCCAATGTACTGGTGGACACCACCTACCAGGGCAAGGCGGCCAAACTACTGCTACATGCCGACCGCAACGGCTTCTTCTACATTCTCGATCGCACCAATGGGAAGGTGCTATCCGCGATGCCCTTCCTGCGCCGCGTCGACTGGGCCTCCGCGATTGCGCCTGATGGCAAGCCCGTCGTCACCGATCCTAAGGGATGCCCGAGCGACGCCGCCAATTGGGATTCCACCGCCTGGTCGCCGCAGACGCGTCTCTACTACGTGATGGCTCTGGAAGAGTGCGTCGGCAAGCCTACCAGCTATCCCGACCAGGTGGGTCAGCGCTACCTGCGTGCGCTCAATATCGACACCGGCGAGATCGCCTGGGAAGTCCCGCAGCCCGGTGCCGCGCGCGCCAAGACCTGGACCGGAGTGCTCGGCACGGCGGGCGGACTGCTCTTCTACGGCCGCCCCAACGGTGGCTTCACGGCGGTCGATCAGCGCGATGGCAAGACCCTTTGGCACTTCCCGACGAATGTCCGCATGAAGGCCTCTCCGATGACCTTCGAATACGCCGGTCGTCAGTATGTGGTGGTTGCGGCCGGCCCCAACATCCTCTGCTTCGGACTGTAATCAGAGCCGCGACAGTAAGTGAGCCGTGGTTGTTTGACTACTCAAATCGCAAAGCGATCGTCGGGTCCACCTTCGTGGCCCGCCGCGCCGGGAACCAGCAGGCCGCGATGCCCGCCACCAATACCACCACCGCGACCCCCACAAAGGTCAGCGGATCGCGCGCCGTCACCCCCCACAATTCGCTGGAGAGTACGCGCGTCGCCGCCAGGCTCGCGCCCAGCCCTACCGCCAGTCCGATACCGACCAGCCACATCCCCATGCGCAACACCATGCCGATCACGTCGCCGCGGCTCGCTCCCAGCGCCATCCGTATGCCGATCTCGTGCGTCTGCCGCGAAACTGTGTACGCAATTACGCTGTACACTCCAACCGCCACCAGCACCAGCCCGACTCCCGCGAACACGCCCAGCACCGCCACCAGGAAGCGCGGTTGCGCATAACTGAAGTCGCTCAGAAACTCTTCCAGCGGACGCGTCATCGTGAGCGCGACGTTCTTATCCACGGCCCATATCTCGCGGCGCACCGAATTCAACATCGCGCCCGGCTTACTCGACGTGCGCACCAACAGACCGCGCTCGAACATCCCGGTGAGAGTGTACGGCACCAGATCTCGGGCTGTATCGGCTCCTGTATCCCGGAGTTCTTCATATCTCCCACCACGCCCACAATTTCGAAGAGGTTGAAGCGCGTCCGCCAGAGTTTGTAGCTCATGACAAAGACGGGCGGGGCGCCGGGCTTGGCGTCTTCGGGCAGCAGACCCCGGCCGATTTGCGCGGCCACGCCGAGAAAGACGAACGTGTTCGGCGTGACATAAGCTCCATCGAACTGCTCGGTGCCGACGCCGGTGGTCCACAGGACGTCCTCATTGCCGCCGCCGGTATCTTCGCTGAAGACGTGGTTCTGTTGTTGGAACTCCAGATATTCGGCGGCCTTCATGAAGGTGCGGCCGCCCGGGCGCGAGCTATCCAGATCGTGGATCGCAAAGGCGGCGATCTGTTCCGGATTCTTATAAGGGAAGGGAGAGAGCAGGACGTTTTTGATCACGCTGAACATGGTCGTGCCGGCGCCGATGCCCAACGCCAGTGTCAGGATGGCGAGAAAGCAGAATCCCGGGTTCGCGCGTATGCCGCGCAGCCCATAGCGGAGATCCGCCAGCATCGACGTCATGGGATATCAGACGCCGCAAGCCGAATTATGTTCCCACTGGTTTCCCCCGGCTGTCTTCTGCTCCCCCACCGCCCCACTAAACGCTGGCACCGCGAGCCCGAATCGGAGCCGCGACCGTAAGGGAGCGTTGACTTGCTTGAGGCAGGACAAGGCCGGCTCAGGGACAGGCCTTCCGGCCTGTCCACCTCGGACTCGAATACTTGGTAGGGACGGGCAGATTCGAACTGCCGACCTGTCGCTTAGGAGGCGGCCGCTC
>JBDTPR010000775.1:0-3162 GCA_039932635.1 Candidatus Solibacter sp. | reverse complement strand
GGAGTTAGACAAGTTCGTGAACGCCGGCGGCGTGCTCATTACCCTGGGAGCGGCCAGTTATTTCGCGCCCGAGACCTTCATTACCAAGACGGTGGACGCTGCCCGGACCACCGCGGCGTTCTACGCCCCCGGTCCGATTGTCGAGGCCGAAATCCTGCAGCCCGAGCACCCCATGTTTTATGGCTACACGGAGAGGGTGGTCCCGGTGCGCTGGGCCAACGGACCGCTGTTGCGTGTGCCGGCGGACGAGACTCGAAAATCGGTACTGATGCGCTTTCCGGGCAACGACTCCAGCGTTCTGAGCGGCCTGATGCGCGGAGTGGCGGAGACGCGCGCCCGTCCGGCCGTGCTGGACGAAACCGTGGGTCAAGGGAAGGTTCTGATTTTCTCCACGAATCCGGCCTATCGCTGGCAGAATCTGGGCGAATTCAACATGCTCGCAAACTCGATTCTGCACTTCAACGATTTGCCGAAATAAAATTCACCTCCTCTAACTAATAGATAGTACAAACCGTACGGGTTAATATTGTTCCGCATCAGCGCTGCGGCGGCATACTTGCGGAATTTTTAGTGAGGCGCAGAGTTCACGAGTTGTGGCGCACTGTCATGCAAAGTTATTACCGTACCAGTACCCACAATCCTTGCGGTTCAATTGTTTGGAATGGTACCAATGGCAGGTGTACTGTGAAAAGGAAAAGAGGGATAGCCAGATTGAGACTTGTGAAAAACCGGGTTGCATGAGGACTGCGATTAAGGAAAGATCCGTCCGAATATCTACGACTGCCCTGAGTGGACTACTCTTCTGCATTTTCGCCGTTACCGGCCGGGCCAACACGGTCACCTTTGTCACTGCACCTGGTGCGGTGAGCAACCTGTTATCGGTTTCGGCCAGAGTCGTCATTATTACCACCCTCAATCGGGTGGAAATTCAGATTTCGGACCTTCTCTCGAATCCGATTACGGACGCACAAACGATTTCCGCCATTGACTGGCTTTTGCATAACGTTGACAACTCGAGCATCGCGCAGCCGGTGGCAGGCCTGTCAAAAGTGACCCTCTTGAAAACGGGCGAGACCAATCTCGGAAACGTGGCGAACTTTGCAGATTGTGCAGCTGGATCGTGCGGCAACGTGCCCACAATTACCCCGCTTGCCAGTTCGACTATCGTAAGCGACTGGTCGGTCTACACGAATTACGTCGGGGCATCGTCGGTCACCGCCGGTGCACAGATTGTGGGTGGTACCCAAATCACCGCGATGAATGGCGGAACACCGAGTCAACTCATCCTTGGCCCTGGTCCGTACACCAGCGCCAATAACTCCATCACGGGGGGAAGGCTGTCTCAGCTGAAACACAACCCGTTCTTGCAGACCGACCTCAACTATCACATCAGCTACATCATCGATTACGGAACCAATAGCGGGGTGACGGCCCTGACACAGATCACACAGGCGCGAATGTCATTTGGTACTACGTTCGCGGCCAATCAGGAGTTGGACCTCATCGTCGAAACTCCCGAGCCTGCCACGACCGCCATGATGCTGGGCGGACTCGGACTGATCGTGATCGGCACCCGGCGCCGGCGCAACCCGAAAGCTTAGGGCACCCTTTCCCATAACAGCGTTGGATGACTCTTGTAGGTGACCGTTTGTGGCCGCGCGAAGCCGCACTTCTGCGCCACACGGATAGATGCCGCATTTCCCGGATCGATCAGGCAGACCGAGCGCCCGCCGCCGAAGTGCACGTCTCCCCAGGCCAGCACAGCCCGCACCGCTTCGGTCCCGTAGCCTTTGCCGTGCGCATGCGGCGCTAGCACCCAGCCGACCTCCGGAGTTCCGACAATCGGGGGCTCGAGATCGCGCATGAACTCGGCAAAGCCCAACTCCCCGGCGAACGCGCCCGTCGCCTTCTCTTCCAGAGCCCAGAAGCCGAAGCCCAGCCACTGCCAGTGCCCCGCGTAACGCAGGAGGCGCGCCCAGACTTCCTCGCGGGTGAACGGCTTGCCTCCGATATAGCGCACCACGTCCGGGTCTGCCCACAGGGCGGCGCAGGAGTTGAAATCCTCGCGCCGGTGGGGCCGCAGGATCAGACGGTCGGTCTCCAGAGTGGGAATCATGGCAGCCCCAACGCTTTCGCGGGATTGGTCTGCGACATCAAGGCGATGTCGGCCGGCGAGACCCCGGCAGTCCTCAGGGCGGTGAAAAACGAAGCCAATCCGTCGGGGTGCAGGGGATTGTTTGCCTGCCCGAGGTCGCTCGACAGAATGCAATGCGCCGCGCCCACTTCGCGGATCGCCTTGACATACTCGGCGATCTCGAATTCCCTGCCGCCGCCGATCAGCCCGTTGTAGACGAACTCCAGCCACGCTCCCATAGCTGCCGCTTCGCGCATCTGCGCGATCGACATGTGCACGGGCGCGAGGATGGCGTGGGTCACCACGACGTTACGCACTCCGGCGCGCTTCGCCTCGCGAATCACGCTGAGGCCCTCGGCGGCCGAGGAGTGCCCGGTCTCCAGCGTGAGGTTGTGTTTCGCCGCCAGCGCGATCACCTCTTTGACTTCGGGGAGCAGTTCGCAGTTCTTCGACACCGGCACGAAGGGGCGATCCTCTTTCGAAAAGCGCACCTGATTCTCGGCGTCGAAAGTGGGCAGCCAGACCACGCGGCCCAGATTGCCCTTCATCAACACCATGCGCTCAATGGCCGCCGGATTGACGCCGCCCACCGAGCGGTTCAGGTCGATGCCGCCGAAGAGCGTGATGCCGGGGACCACCTTGGAAACCAGGTAGGCCATCGACGCGGTGGGCTCGTAGTGGCTCTTCAGCACCAGGGCGCGCATGCCGCGCGACTTCGCCAGTTGCGCCAGTTCGATGGCGTCGATGGAGCGCGCCACCGAATCGGGCCCGGCGTGCGCGTGAATATCGATTACGCCGGAAAGTTGCGCGTGCAGGGCACCGGCGAAGAGCGCCAACGCCGCGGAAAGAAGCAACGTGCAGAGCGGAATGCGGAGGCGCATAGCGGATTTATCGTAGCATTTACACGCTTGGCGCCGACCGAAGTCGGTGCGACCATTACGCGAACCCCAATCAGAGCCGCGACCGTGAGGGGGCGCAATCGTCGGGATAAACCGGCGTGTAGTCGGGGATGAAAGAGCCCCACAAGA
>JBDTPR010000774.1:0-3165 GCA_039932635.1 Candidatus Solibacter sp. | reverse complement strand
TACGCACGGTGGTGTGGCAGGGGTCGGCGGGCAACCGCCGCCCCTATGCCGATCAAATCCCCTTCGCATCAACAGAGGTTCAGGGAGTCGATCGGGGAATGCGACCACTCCAGCTCCGGTCGGATCACGCTACTCGGAGCTTACTAGCCCAGGTGCCATCGGCCTCGGCGTCCCCGTTTCCGTGTCGCGGACGACTGCAAAGATGAATCCCTGCGAGCACCTTCCGTGGGCGATGATTTGCACGAGCGACCAAATCTGAAGGTCGGAGGGGCCATGCCAGCGGGTATTAACGAAACACATCGGTATCGAAAACAGCCATGGCGGCGAGTCCGCCCGTGGCTGTTTCCGCTTCTTGGGAGGGCACATGGGAGATCGGGCATACGCTCAGGTCCTCTGCCGCGCCAGTGACGTGGCCGCGTTCGAGGAACTGGGTTTTGGTGAACAGGAGTATTGGAAGGATCTGCCGGAGGGAGTAGCGTTCCTGGTCGATCAGGAAGCCAACTACGGCAACTCCTCTTCCTTGCGCGAGCTGGCTGAGAGAGGGTACGTCTTCATCGCCCAACATGATGCGGGAGGAGACTATGACGCAGCCCGGCTTGTGAGCGACGGGAAAGCCTTTTGTGAGGTCGATGCCATGGTGCACGAACCGCGACCTTGCGTCGTGGTAAATGCCGATGGGGTCGTCGACAAGAAGCAACTGCAGGCGGTGAGGAAGTATTGGCGCACCATCGCGCGAGCGAAGCAGAAGCTGGGCTTCGCAGACGACGAGACGTAGCGACGCTGCGGCTGCGAAGTCGAAGCCAGCGGGGACCCGACGGAATCGCGGAACGACATAAAGGCAGCCTGGCCCCAGGTGGGGTCGGGCATTGCCATGCGAGACGAAGTAGTCGAACACCGTCCTCAAACCCGGTGTCGGCCGCTTCGTGTCTTTCAGGAGGGGCCACATGCGAAGTCGACAAGCGGAACAGTGCGCAGCATGGCGATGCCGCCGTGAACAATACCTTCGGGAATCGGGGCGACGCGTTGACTTGATCAGGGAAGGTTATGAGCCCGCGGACTATACGACGAACTGGACCATGGTCGTCGGAGGGCGCCCGCTTAGTCGCTTGAATCGTGATCTCGGTAGAAGACTGTTGCTGGTGAAGCCGAGCTTCGGTCTTCGTGCCGGGAGCGAAGAAGCCGATGCGCCGGCTGTGTGCGGCCAGTGCGCCGTAGAACCGAAGTAGGGGAGGTGGGCGTGAAGATAATTCTGCAAATCATCGAAGAAGCGGGTGGATTGCCAAAGGCGGAGTGCGTCTCAATCGACAACGAGCCGTGGATGCGGCTTGTGATTGAAGTCCTGCCGGAGCGTGGGCCGGATGGCCACGCCGTCGTGTCCGTGGCGCACTACGGAGAGCAGAATTCGGACCCGATGCGCGACCCCGAAATTTTGTTCGAAGTGGTAAATGAAGAGGGCGGGCAACCGGAGTTCTGGCCATTCTACTTCCGTAACGATTATGCGGCCGTGGAGCAGTGCAGCCGGCGCCGCGACGAGACCGGGAACTTGCACTGTCTGCCGAGACTTACTCGGGATCTCGAACAGTTCGCGGAGATGTGGGACCGGAATCTCCGGGCGCAGGGTTTCTTGGAAGCGTTCCGGCGACAGAAGTGCGGCCAGACCGAGTTGTTGGAGAGCAAGGGCGAGAGGAGTTGAGATCCATGGCTAACGAGTGTCTTCAATGCGATTTCTGTTCAATGCCGGGTCCGGTATGGCGGTACCCGGCCCGGAGCTTCATCGCTTACTGCGCACCGCACGTCGCCGGCGAAAGTGTCGGGGATTGGGCTGCGTGCGACCTGTGCCACGTGCTGATCGAGGCTGACGACCGGAGCGGGCTCGCGCAACGCTCCCTGGATGAGCTAATTCTGAAGCACCCGGAAGCGAGCGCGGCGGCAGCCGTTCTGTATGAGGACCTGGCGGAGCTGCACCAACAGTTCTTTGCACACCGGAGAGGAAGGGCGGTGCCCATCACCGCGACCGCTGCGTGAAAGTGATGAACACGGGAGGCGAGAAATGTCACCAATGATTCGGCCGATGGAACAGTTTGTGAAGACGCTGCTGGCGGCACGCCGGGTTTCGACGCCTTTGGTTGCGATACGGACCGCGGACCCTGCACTGACGGTGGCGCGGATTGAAGAAGCAGTGGGAAAAGATGCGGCGATCGTGCAATGGGACATCGTGCGCGGGCTTGTGCGGGTGAATGACGCCGGTGCGAGGGAGATCGGGAAGGTGCTCGGCGAACGAGACCCGGCCAGCGTCGGCCCCGTCGACGCTCTCGTGGCTGCCTGCCAGTTGGGTGAAGACGCCGTACTGGTGTTTGCTAACGCACAGCGCTTTTGGAACGATCCCCAAGTGGCGCAAGCGATTTGGAATTTGCGTGATGTGTTCAAGGCAAATGGCAGGACGTTGATGCTTCTGACGACACCCGGTTCGGTTCTCCCGGATGAGCTCACCCAAGATGTCCTTGTGCTCGACGAACCGCTGCCGGCGGTTGAGGACCTGACCCGCATTCTTGAGGAAACGATGGCGGCGGCAGAGGTGCCGGAACTCGAGACAGAAGCCAGCGGGAAAGCTGTTGATGCTCTGCTCGGCCTGGCCGCATTCCCGGCGGAGCAGGTGCTGGCAATGTCGCTGTCGAAGAAGGGGCTTGATCTGGAACAGCTCTGGGAACGAAAGCGGCAAGTGATCGAGCAAGCACCGGGTCTCAGCGTGTGGCGGGGCGGCGAATCGTTCGACGACATCGGAGGGTGCAGCAATATCAAGCGCTTTCTCACAGCGGTTATTGCGGGCGAAGAGGCGCCCCGAGGGATCGTGTTTCTCGACGAGATCGAGAAGGCCTTTGCCGGAACCGGCACGGACCTGTCCGGCGTGAAAACCGAGCTCACTGGGACAGTCCTGGCCTGGATGCAGGACCGAAATGCTGACGGCTGCATATTGATTGGGCCGCCCGGTGCAGCGAAGAGTCTTGTGGCCAAAGCTACCGGAAACACGGCGCGAATCCCGACGATTGCCTTCGATCTGGGCGCGATGCAAAACGCGCTAGTCGGAGCGTCGGGGGAACGTCTCCGGGCGGCGTTGAAGGTCGTGGATGCCGTGACGAACGGGCGCAGCCTTTGGATTGCGACCTG
>JBDTPR010000773.1:0-3191 GCA_039932635.1 Candidatus Solibacter sp. | reverse complement strand
AGCCTCTCCGCGCCCCCGAATTGCGTGCTGCCATCGAAAGTCTGGCGCTCAATTCCTGCTAAGGTATCTAGAGAAACATTGAAGATCCGAGCCCGCCAATTTAAAGGCCGCTGCGCCAGGCATAAAGCCTACAACCCGCCCGTGGATGGCGCGGGAGCCATCCGTGGCGCCTGCGCACGCTGTACCCTGCTCTTCGAGATCTGGGAGGCGTCGCTGCACCTCAACGGGCTGATCCGTCGCTTCGACCCCAACTACGACGACCTCAAGAGACCCGCCCTGTCCGAACCCCTCATCGACCCCCGCCAGATGAGCCTGATCGACGACTAGGACGAGAGCGCCCGCACCACAATCCACGATTTCTCAAACAGGCTCAACCGCACGCGCCGCGTGAACACGTCGTAATTCGTCTCCACAATGCGGTCCAGCAGATTCGAGTAAATCGAAATCAGCGCCCACAAGGACGACCGGCTGCGAGGGTGGATCAGTTCCAGCAGCGGCCGCGACTCATCGTAATATGACCGCGCCCGCGCCGCCTCGAACTGCATCAGTGCCAGGAATTGCGGGCTCCGCTTCCCGGTACGAAGATCGTCCGCCGATACGCCGAACCGCTCCAGATCCTCGGCCGGCAAATAAATTCGCCCGAGTTCGGCGTCCTCACGGATGTCGCGCAGAATATTCGTCAGCTGAAATGCCACCCCGCATTTTTCGGCCAGCGGCAGCGCGCTTCGCGTGTCGAAGCCGAAAATGTGGATGATGGTCAGCCCCACCACCGACGCCACTTGATAGCAGTAGCGGTACAACTCGTCGAACGTCTGCAGCGTGCGTGGCTCCAGGTCGGAAGAAATGCCCGCGATCATCTGCCGGAAGTACTCGTGCGGAATGCCGAAGCGCCGCACCGTGTGATGGAACGCCGGCCACACCGGATGATCCGCAAAGCGCCCCTGCAACGCCTCTTCCATGTCCGCCTGCCAGCGCTCCACCGCGGTGCGCGAGGCCCCTGGCTCGTCGCTCAAATCGTCGCAGTAGCGCATGAACGCGTAGATCGCGCACATCGCCTTGCGCTGCTGCGAAGAGAGCAGCACGAACGAGTAGTAGAAGTTCTTGGCGCGGCTCCGTGCCACGTTCCGGCAGTACAGATACGACTGATCCAACGTGACCATTACGCCGCCCGCGGTGAGAACGCCACCCGCGCCACGCTGCCCAGCAGCAGGCCCACTCGCTCCACCTTGGAGACCTTGGGCCGTGCCGCCAGCACATCATAGCCCTGCTGCTCGATCTTCTGCAGCACGCGCATGCCGCCGCGGCTGAACAGATCCAGGTCGATTGCCAGGCGGCGATCCACCATCCCCGAAAGCGGCAGCCCCTTCAGGAACAACTCGCGCGCCTTCTCCACAATCTCGCGCATCACCGCCGCGAACGCCGGCGTGAACTTGCGCGCGAATAACTCCTCCACCGTGTAGCCGTGGCGCTCGATGATTTCCAGCGGTATGTAGACCCGGTCCTTCAGCAGGTCCACGGTCACATCCTGCCAGAAGTTCGCCAGTTGCAGCGCCGTGCAGGTGGCGTCGCTCAGCCGCTGCCGCTCCGCATCGCCATACCCGCCCAGATAGAGCACCAGGCGTCCCACGGGATTCGCCGAATTGCGGCAGTAGCCGAAAAGATCGTCCCAATTGCGATAGCGCGTCACCGTCTGATCCTGAACGAAGGCATCCAGCAGATCGGCGAAAGGCTCGCGTGGGATGGCGTGACGCGCCACCGTCGGCCCCAGCGCCGCGAATACCGGATGCCGCGCGCGCCCCGCGTACATTTCGTCCAACTCCGTGCGCCACCATGCCAGCAGGCGCAGACTCTCCGCCGTGTCGCCGATTTCATCGGCCAGGTCGTCCGACCACCGGCAATACGCGTACACGTTGTAGAAATCCTGGTGCAGCCGCTTGGGCAGTAGAAAACTCACCACGTGGAAATTCTCGTAGTGATTGGTGGCCAGCCAACGCGTATAAGCGCGTGCCTCATCCGCGGGCCAGATGCGTTCCAGAGCCTCCGGGGAACGGACAAAGTCCACCGGGGGCAGAAACGCGGGTGATCCCACGCCGGACATTTAGGGAACGATCGCCGTTTTCAGGTGGCCGTTATGGCTCATCAGATGGCGCATCACTTCCAGAAGGTTGGCCAGCGGTTCTTCCTTGTTGACGAAGACCTTGGCGGTGATATGACCGGCCGTGACCAGGTCCAGAGCCTTGCGTATAAACGCCGGGGTGTGGTGGAAGCTCGCCTTGCAGGTGATTTCCGAGTAGTGCAGCAGGGCCGTATCCAGATTGACCTTGCTCTCGTTGGGGCAGCCGCCGAAGAAATTCACCGTGCCGCCGCGCCGCACCATATTGACCGCCCACTGCCACGTCTGCGGCTTGCCGACGGCTTCGATCGCCACGTCCACTCCGCGCCCATGAGTCATCGCGCGGATCTGGCCCACGGGATCGCTATCTTCCCCGGCCACGATCAACTCGTCGGCGCCGGCCGCTTCCGCCCGGTCCAATTGCGTCTTGCGCCGGCCCACGGCGATCACCCGGCAGCCGAAAATCTTGGCCATTTTCACGAACATCAGGCCGATCGGCCCCAAGCCGACAATCGCGACCGTATCGCCGGGCCGCGGAGCCGCTTCCTCGAAGCCGCGAACCACGCACGCCAGCGGCTCAACCAAGGCCGCGTCCTGATAGCCCACGCCTTCGGGAATTACGTAGGTATTGCGCTGCACGATGCGCGCCGGGATACGGATGTACTCGGCGTACGCACCGTTATTGAAGAGCAGGTCCTCGCACAGATTCTCCAGCCCGCGATGGCAGAAGAAACACTCACCGCAAGGCGCGGAATTGGCCGCCACCACCCGCTGGCCGATCGTAAAATTGCCGACGTCTTCGCCGATTTTCACGACATCTCCCGCCAGTTCATGACCGAACACGGCCGGGGGTACGATCATCCGCGCATGGTATCCGCGCCGGAAGACTTTGACGTCTGTGCCGCATGTCAGCGCGACCTTGACGCGTACCAGTATGTCTCCGCTCTCGATCGTCGGCACAGCTACCGGCTCTACCTGCAAATGCTCCTTGCCGTAAAGCACAGCAGCCATCATGTGGTTCTTCACTATGACCACCTCTGTGGCTGAACGATTATTTTCAACGAATTAGGTCCTGGAT
>JBDTPR010000772.1:0-3192 GCA_039932635.1 Candidatus Solibacter sp. | reverse complement strand
CAGGGTGGGCATCGGCTTCGCCATCGCACCCTGAAGGAAGTCGAAAACCTCATCGACACCTTCGCCGGCGCGCGCACTGATCAGCGTCACCGGCGCGCCGAGTTCGTGCGAGAGTTTGCGCAGATCCAGCTTGCCCTGCCGGCTGCGCAGGTCGTCGGCCATGTTGAGGATGACCAGCGTGGGCAGGCCGAGCGCCAGGATCGGCGCGGCCAGCATCAGGTGGCGCGCCAGGTTGGTGGAATCGAGCACCAGCAGGACGGCCTCAGGCTTGGCATTGCCGGCACGCTTACCGTGCAGCACATCGTAGGCCACCTGCTCGTCCTCCGAGCGCGGATTCAAGCTGTAAATTCCCGGCAGGTCGACGATCTCGACCGTGCGGCCGTCGGGGAGTTGCGCGATTCCGGTATGCTGCTCCACCGTTACGCCCGGGAAGTTGGCCACCTTCTGACGAAGTCCGGTGAGCCGGTTGAAGAGCGTGGTTTTGCCGGAGTTAGGGGGTCCTACCAGCGCGACCGTGCGCACCGCCGCGGATTGCAGGCGCGGAGCTACCGCGACGCTGCCGCAACCGTGGCAATCGGCGCACTCACTCATTTGCCTTCCTTATCGTGAATCCGAACTTTCAAACGCCGCGCGGTGTCGCGCCGTAGCGCGATTTCGGAGCCATCCACCTGGAAGACGCGGGGGTCGCCGCCGGGCGCGCTGAAACCCACCGTAATGAGCGTGCCGGGAACGAAACCCAGCTCCATCAAACGGCGCGCATCGTCGATCGGAAGATCGATGCGATCGAGCACGGCGGCGTCGCCTTTCCGTAGGTCGATGAGGGAGGCGGGCGGTGTTTTCGAAAGGAGCCTGTTGCCACTCAGTTGCAACATGGTTTCAGTATGCTCCTGTCCGAAATCCTTGTCAATAGGACGCCTGGGCTTGTTACCCTTTTTTCTTGCCATGGTTTCCCGGGAGTCTTCAAGTGCGCAAGAATAAAGGATAACAGAATGACGAAGCGGTTTGCAGTCCGTCCCGTCCGACCGCGCGACCTGGACCGGATCGAAGTAATCGAAGCCGCCAGCTTTGGCACCGACGCCTACGATCGCAAACTGTTTGCAGATTACACCCGCGTTTGCGGGGGTCTGTTCCTGGTCGCACAGGTGGGTACTAAGGTGATTGGCTACTCCATCACCGCACTGCCTGCGCGCTGGGCCGGGGAGAGAGCCGAACTGGTCTCCGTGGCGGTGGATCCGGCGTACCTCGGCAAAGGCGCGGCGGCGGCCATGCTGGAGAGTACTTTCCGGCGCTTGCGGCGCCGCCATGTGACGCGCCTCGCGCTCACTGTAAAGGTGACCAATCTTCGGGCGCGCGCCTTCTATGACAAATACGGCTTTCGCAAGCGACGGCGCGTGCCGGCCTACTATGAGGATGGCGAGGACGGCATCCTGCTGTTTAAGGATCTCCATTCCACGAATTGACGAAACGTGAGCCCTGTCCGAGCGCGTCCATGGCGTTGAGGAATGCCCATGAATGTCGAACGTCCGCCACTGATTTCGCGCCGCTTTTTGTTGCAGATGGCGGGAATTGGGGCGGCAATTTGCCCACTGCAGGCAAGCAACGGGGAGTTTTGGAATAAGAAGCCGGCGCCGGACTGGAGCAGCGAGGAAATCGACCGCCTGATCACCAAATCTCCCTGGGCCAAAACCGTCAAGGCGCAATATGCCTCCGGGGGCGGCAACCCGGGCGGCGGCGAGTATCCCGGCGCGCCCGGCACGGGTACCGGGACTAGCTATCCGGGAGGAGGCGCCGGCCGTTCCGGCGGCGGCTACCCAGGCAACCCGGGCGGCGGTAGCGGGCGCACCGGCGGCGGCATCGGCATCCCAGGGATCGGCGGACTTAGCATTCCAGGCCTCGGCGGCAGTCGGGGACGCGGCAACGGCGGAAGCGCCGTATCGCCCTACGAAGGCGTGGTGCGTTGGGAGAGCGCCCTCCCGGTGATGGAGGCGCTGAAATCGCCGCTCCCCGAGGCCTTCGAGGGCCGGTACGTGATCTGCGTCAGCGGCATTCCATTGCTGGGCGGCCGTACCGTGGGAGGCGAGGATGATCCGCGCACCGAGCGTCGCCAGGAGCAGGATGAAATGGACCGCCTCAAAGCGCTGACCAGCCTGCAGGTCAAGGGGCGCGACTTCGTTCAGGCCGGCGTGGCAGCGCGCCAGATCGGCGCCGGCTCGAGCTTCCTCTTCGGGTTTTCCAAGGAACTGCTCACCGTGGGCGCGCACGACACCGAGATTCAATTCCGCACCCAGTTGGGACGCCTGATCGTGAAAGCCAGTTTTCTGCCCAAGGAGATGCTGTACCATGGCGAGTTAGCGGTTTAGGCCGCGGGAGCGCCTGTGTCAGGAAAAGTTGTCGAAGATCGGGTTCCGCCGCAATCTCGCCTTATGAGCGAGGTCCGTTCGACCCGCCTTGTGTCGCTGGACGCCTTCCGCGGCGCCACCATCGCGCTCATGGTGCTGGTGAACAACGCGGGCAGCGGGCACGACGCCTACCCGCCCCTGGATCACGCCGAGTGGCACGGCTGGACCATCACCGATACGGTCTTCCCCTCATTCCTGTGGATCGTGGGTGTGGCGATCACCCTGTCGCTGGGCAAGCGGCTGGCGGCCGGCGTTCCGAAATCGCAATTGCTGCTCCAGGCGGCGCGCCGCGCGGCCGTGCTCTTCATCTTCGGCCTGCTGGTCTACGCCTTCCCGCGTTTCGACCTGGGAACGCAGCGCATCCTAGGCGTTTTGCAGCGCATCGCCATCTGCTACCTGATCGCTTCGGCGATCTTCCTATATAGCGGAGTGCGTGCGCAGATCCTGTGGATCGTGGGACTGTTCGCCGCCTACTGGATGATGATGACGCTGATTCCGGTGCCGGGCTTCGGCCCCGGCCGCCTCGATGTGGCGGGGAATTTCGCGCACTATGTGGACAACATGGTGCTGGGTCCGCACAATTACGCACACACCAAAACGTGGGATCCCGAAGGCCTCGTGAGCACCCTGCCGTCGATCGCGACAGCATTGTTCGGCATCCTGGCTGGCCACATCCTGCGCCTGAAGAAGCCGCTGTCCGAACGCACCACGTGGCTGTTCCTTACAGGCAGCCTCCTCCTGGCCGCGGGACTGATCTGCTCGGCGTGGCTGCCCATCAATAAGAAGCTGTGGA
>JBDTPR010000771.1:0-3225 GCA_039932635.1 Candidatus Solibacter sp. | reverse complement strand
GCAGTACGGCGGCCGCCAGTGCAAGCCCCGCGGCCACCCAAAGCATGCTCGGATCTAACGTGAGATCGAGCGCACGCACCGAGAATCGGGAGGCGTAGCGCGACAGCACGCTCAGCATGGGTCGTGCGCTCAGGACTCCGAGGGCCGCGCCCGCACCGCAGAGCAGCAGGCTTTCGGCCAGCAGGGTGCGGCGCAACGCCGCTGTGCCGGCGCCGAGCGCCGCACGGATCGCCAGTTCGCCTTCGCGTCGCACGGTGCGCGCCAGAATTAGATTGGCCACGTTAGAGCAGGCGATGATGAAGACCAGCACGGAAGCGGCGAGCAGCACCAGCAGGACGGTGCGCGCGCCCGACGTGATCTGGTCGCGCAGCCGCACGGCCGAGATGCGCCCATCGGCCTTGGTCGAGTATGCCTCCGGATGCTCCTTGACCATGGCGGCATACACGGTGCGCAGTTCGGCGCGCGCCTCCTCCAGAGTGCGCCCCGGCGCCAGGCGCCCGAAGAGCTCGGTCATGCGATGTATGCGGCCGGTCGCCATGGTGGCCGAGAGATGATGAGGACTGGTGACGACGTTGGCGATGATTTCGGTCTCCGCGGGGTACGGTACGGTGGGTTCCAGTACGCCGACGATGGTCGCCGAGCGAGTGCCCAGGCGCACGTTCTTGCCGAGTACCGAGGGGTCGCTTTTCAGCGAGGTGGTCCAGAAGCGGTAGGTCAGCACCATGGCGCCGGCTGCGGCCGGGCCGTCGTCGCGCATATCGAGCAGGCGTCCGAGCACCGGGTGCAGCCCCATCACGTCGAAATAATTGCCGCCCACTACGCCGCCGCGGATTTCGCGCGGTTCACCCAAGCCGACCATGGTGAAGCCGATCGTGGAGAAGTCGCCGATGGCGCTGAAGCTCTTCACACTGGAACGCAGGTCCAGAATCTCGGGAACCGAGAAATTAGCGTTGTCCTCCTTGAGACCGGGAGCGCTTTGCCTGATGTAGATGAGGCGCTCTTCGTCGCGATTGTTGAGTGGGCGGAGCAACACGCCACGGACCAGGGCGAAAATCGCGGCATTGGCGCCAATCCCGAGCGCGAGCGTCAGGATGACGGTCGCGCTGAGGCCCTTGGCGCGCCACAGAGAGCGCAGTGCGTATCTGAGATCGCCGGTAAGGTTGCGAAAGATTTCCATATTCATCCTGTTCCCTTTAAAGTTACGGCGCGCGGCCGCCTACAATTTTAAGTCGTACAGGCGGCCGCAAAATCGACAGGGCGCGAAAAGTTTATTTCTCGTCCTCGTCGAGCAGTTGGCCCAGGGCATCGAGAGCGCGTTCCCAATGGAGGCGGCGTTCCTCGAGCCACTGTGCCGCCACACTGAATCCGGCGGGTTCCAGGCTACAGGTTCGCACGCGCCCGAGTTTGGCCGTCTGCACGAGGCCGGATTCCTCCAGCACCTGCAGGTGCTGTACGACGGCGGCGAGGGTAATGGCGAGCGGCCCGGCGAGCTGCGACACGGAGATGGGTCCGCGGCTCAGCTGGTCGAGAATCGCGCGCCGCGTGGGGTCGCCCAGGGCGTGGAAGAGGCGGCCGATGTCGGGCTTCCTGCGGGTCATGCTTCCTGAGGAACCGGGTCCGCGGCCAGTTCCACGGCGAGGCGGTCCATGAGATTCTTCCAGCCGCCCTCGCGCATTTCGGGGCCGTCGGCGCCCTGGAAGAAGGCGGCCTGGTGCGTCAGAATCAGGTTTGTCCCGGTGCCCGAAGGCTGGACTTCCACCGTGACCAAAGCTGCCGAAATGCAGGCGCCTCCCACCGTCATGGTGTTAGTGAACACGATATGGCTGCCCGGCACGATCACGTCATAAGCGCTCTCGCTGACACAGGTCATGCCGGATACGGGCGTGCCTTCCTTGAAGGTGAGGCGCGTGAGTTCGCGGCCTCCGGGGCGGAAGTCCATTTCGAAATGCTCCACGTTGTGGCCGGAGCTCTCGACGAACCAGCGCCGCTTTTTCGACGGATCGGCGAAGGCCGCGAAGACGCGGTCAGGCGCAGCCGGATACGTTCGTTCGATGACAAAAGTGCTGTGGTTGACTGCTCGTTGCTTCATATTCCCTCCTCATGTCGCGCGTAGTGGCGGAGGCGGCGCCGTCCTGCCTATACGCTTAAGTGACTGCTTGAGTATCACCCGGGCGCGGATAATTGTCAAGTAGAAACTTAAGTATGGGAGGGGACGGTGGGGACGTCGAACTTCTTGGAGGGATCGGATGAATGTGGGGCAGCATTCCAGCCTGCCCCACAAGGTCGCGGGAATGTACTACTTCTTCTTGCCTTGGTTGGCCACTGCATCCATGGCGGCTTTCACCTTTTCGGGGTCGCCCAGATAGTAGCGGTTCAGCGCCTTGAGGTCATCGTCCAACTCGTACACCAGCGGCATGCCAGTGGGAATATTGAGTTCGACGATATCGCGTTCGCTGACGTTGTCCAGGTACTTCACCAGGGCGCGAAGGCTGTTACCGTGGGCGGCGATCACCACCCGCTGTCCGCTTTGGATGGCGGGAGCGATGGTTTCGTGCCACAGCGGCAGGAAGCGGGCCACGGTGTCTTTGAGGCATTCGGTGAGCGGGAGTTCGGCCGGCGACAGGTCCTTATAGCGTGGGTCGTGGCCGGGGAAACGCTCGTCGTCCGGGGTGAGGACGGGCGGCGGAATGTCGTAGCTGCGGCGCCAGATTTTGACCTGCTCCTCGCCAAACTTGGCGGCCGTCTCGGCCTTATTCAGGCCTTGCAGCGCGCCATAGTGGCGTTCGTTTAAGCGCCAGGAGCGGTGGACCGGAATCCACATCAGATCCATTACGTCGAGCGCGGTCCAAAGCGTGCGGATGGCGCGCTTGAGCACGCTGGTGTAGGCCACGTCGAAGACGTAGCCCCCCTCGCGCAGCACTTCGCCGGCCTCCTTCGCTTCCTGACGGCCCTTCTCGGAGAGATCGACATCGGTCCAGCCGGTGAAACGATTCTCCTTGTTCCAGGTGCTTTCGCCGTGGCGTAAGAGAACGAGTTTCTTCACTTGCGGTACGCCTTTCTGCCGGGGAATACGGCCGACGAACCCAGGCGCTCTTCGATCCGCAGGAGCTGGTTGTACTTGGCAATGCGGTCGGTACGGCTGGCGGAACCGGTCTTGATCTGCCCGGCGTTGGTGGCCACGGCGAGATCGGCAATGATGGGATCTTCGGTTTCGCCCGAGCGGTG
>JBDTPR010000770.1:0-3228 GCA_039932635.1 Candidatus Solibacter sp. | reverse complement strand
TTCTCATCGCGGAAGGCGCGCCGCACCGCCATCTCCACCACCACCATGCCCAACAGAATCCCCAACACCCAGGCAAACGACCACAGCATCACGTGCAGCACGTCGCGCCGCCGCGCCTCCAGCACCGCGGTCCACTTGCCGTAGGTCTCCACGATCTGGCCGCAGTCCTGGATTCTGCGGTCGAGTTCCGTCAGCGTCTTGCGCTGATCCGCAAGACTGTGCAGGCGCGTCAGCAGCGCGCTCGCGCCATCGCCTCCCGCGGGCGCCGGTCCGGATTTCTGCGCGAGCATCTCTTCCAGGATCTTGTGCTCCTCCTCGACCGAGAGCTTGCGATCGGCGGCCTTCTGCATCGCGGTCCCCACCTGTGTGCGGCGCGAGGTCAGCGTCCACCACGATCTCAGCTGATCGCCCAGCGTTTCGGTGCGCACAGCTGCTGGACGCACCGCGGGCGCCGCATCCTTCTGCGCCGCCGCATGATCGCGCGCCGCCTGCTCCAGGCGACCGCGCGCGTCGCCGCCCTCGCGCGCCAGATCGAGGCGCGCGTCTTCCAACTCGTCCTCGTCGAGCGCCAACTGCGCTTTCGCCAGTTCGAGAAACCGCGACGCGCCCTCGCTGGTTTGCGCGTCCCGCTCCAGCATCGCGATCCGCATCTTCCATGCCGCCACACGTGCGTTGGCAGCCGCGACCCGCGCAGTCAACTTCTGCGCCTCGGGATTCGCGACGGGCTTCGTCTCGGCCGCTTCGCGCACTGCGGTCACGTACGCCTGATCCAGTTCGTGATCCGCCAGACGTTCGGCCTGACGCGCCAGTTCGATCTCCGCGGCGGTCTCGGCCAGCCCCGCTACCTGGCGCGTCGCATCCAGCAGCCGGCGATCCACCACCGATTGTTCGGACTCGCGCCGCGGCGCATTGTCGCCCGTGAGCCACGCGGCCGCCAGACAGGCCGCCAGCAAGACGCCGAGTACCGCTGCCAGTATTTTCCCCGTTCGATGCATGGCGGTGCATCTTTAAGGTAGTACACTCGAATACGTCAAATGAAACGCATCGCTCTCGTTGTTGGCGCGTTGTTCGCCCTCCTCCTGCTCAGCGCACTGGCACTGCCCTTTCTGATTGACCCGAACACCTTTCGCCCCATGCTCGAAGCTCGCCTCAGCGATGCCCTGGGACGCGCGGTCAAACTCGGCGACCTTCAGCGCGCCCACCAACCTCACCGGGATTTACGCCACTGACGCGGAAGACACCGTGGTCAAGATGTCGCTCGATGGCGCCAATATGCCGGTATCGGAATTGGCCTCGTTTTTGCCGGCGCTCGGCGTCGTGCTGCGGAATGGGTCGTCGCTCGAAGGCGGCACGGCGAGCATCAAACTCGTGATGCAAGCCGCGTTGGCGAAGCTAGTTACGGCGGGTATTGTGTCGCTCGACAACATGCGCCTGGCGCACTTCGATATGGGGAAGAAGCTGGAGATTATTCAGAAACGCGCCGGCATAAAGGGCGGGCCCGATACCGACATTCAGACTCTAGCCGCCACACTGCGCGTGGCGCCGGAAGGGGCGACGGCGGACAATCTGCAACTCATCGTTCCCTCGATCGGCAATATCGAGGGCAGCGGTACCGTTAGCCCCGATAAGATTCTGGATTTCAAAATGCACGTCACCGTGAGCGGCACGTCGATCCCTTTCACCGTGGCTGGTCCCGCGACCGATCCAATTTTCCGCCCCGACATAATGTCGCTTGCCCGCGAGGAACTCAATAAGTATACGGGCGGCGATGCGGCGGGCAAGGGCACGGATTTGATCAGGGGTCTGTTCGGCAAGAAGGACAAGAAGTAGGTTGCTATCCCGCGGCGGGTTGGCAAACCGCCAAGCGTCGCTATCGCGGCGACATTGCGGCGGTAACCAACCGCCGCGCAGGTTGCCAACCTGCCCCACCCTCACCCGCACAGATGTTACAGTCGAACTGTGGCGTTTTCCCGCGTAATTTGGATCGTTCTTGACAGCGTAGGTATCGGCGAAATGCCCGATGCCGCGCAGTATGGTGACGCGGGCAGCAACACCCTCGGCAACATCGCCCGCCTACGCGGCATAAACTTGCCCAACATGGCGCGCCTCGGTCTCGGCAACATCGCGCCGCTCACCGGAATCGCGCCCGTCGACGCACCTACCGCCGCTTACGGCAAGTGCACCCTCGCCTCCCCGGGCAAGGACACTACCACGGGACACTGGGAGATGGTCGGCATCCATCTCGACAAGCCGTTTCCGCTCTATCCGCATGGCTTTCCGCCCGACGTGATGAACGAATTCGAGCGCCGCACGGGCCGCCGCTCGCTGGGCAACAAGGCCGCCTCCGGCACCGAAATCATCAAGGAACTGGGCGAGGAGCACATGCGCACCGGCTCCCCAATCGTCTATACGTCGGCCGACAGCGTCTTCCAGATCGCCGCCCACGAAGAAGTCATCCCGCTCTGGGAACTTTACAAAATGTGCGAGACGGCGCGCGAGATTCTCTCCGGCCCGCACGAAGTAGGCCGCGTGATCGCGCGCCCCTTCGCCGGCACTCCAGGCAAATTCGCGCGCACTTCCAACCGCCACGATTATGCTGTCCCGCCGCCCGCCGGTATGCTGCTCGATCAACTCCACGACCGCGGCGTGCACATTCACAGCATTGGCAAGATCTTCGACGTCTTCCTCGGGCGCGGCATCCTCGAGTCCACGAAAACTAAGAACAACACCGAGGGCATGGAGCAGACGCTCGCCGCCATGGCCGAATCCGAAAGCGGCATGATCTACGTCAATCTCGTCGATTTCGACCAGCAGTACGGCCATCGAAACGACATCGAGGGCTACGGCGCCGCGCTCGAACAGTTCGACGCCTGGCTGCCGGAATTTCAGAGCCGTCTCAAAGGCGGCGATCTCGCGATCTTCACCGCGGACCACGGCTGCGACCCTACCACGCCATCCACCGACCACAGCCGCGAGTTCGTACCGCTGCTGGTTTCCGGTCCCCATGTGCACGGCGGTGTGAATCTGGGAACCCGCGGCTCACTCAGCGACATTGGCCAGACCGTGGCCGAAAATTTCGGGGCGCGCCTCACCAAAGGCGAAAGCTTTTTACCGCAAATCTTATGAGAACACCTGTCATGTCGGGCAATTGGAAGATGTACAAAACGCCCGCGGAAACCACTGCATTCTTCGAGAAGTTCCGGCCGCTGGTCGAGAAGTCCTCGCACT
>JBDTPR010000769.1:0-3237 GCA_039932635.1 Candidatus Solibacter sp. | reverse complement strand
GCGGTTGTGTTCACCCACTTGACCGGGAAGAGGCTGAGCTTGAACCCGTGCGGCGGCAACTGCTCGAAGTTAGACATATTCTCGAGGTGGTAGTACTCGCGATCCAGCATCACGCGATGGGCTTCCCAAAACTGCTTGCGCTCGAACATGGCCCACACCGGCGGGTCGAAGGTCACCGCGTCGATTCCCATCAACTTGATTCCGCGGTCGAGCATCCAGTGGGTGGCCTCCGCGGTCATGCCGACGTGATCCGTGAGGTAGGCTTCGCTGTTCTGGATAGTCCCAGCCCCGGTGTGGATCAGGACGATGTCCAGGGGCTTGAGCACGTATTCTATCCTGGCAAGCGCCTCTTCAACATCCGCTACCGTGATGCCGGCACCCTTCGGAAGATGGCGGAAGTCCAGGCAAACGCCATCTCCATAGCAATAGTCGAGCGGAATCCCCTCGGGGCCCGGTGCGTTTTCGCGCATGTGCCGAAGCGAATCCATGTGTGTGCCGAGGTGATCGCCCAGAACGACGAGACAATGCGCGGTCAGCCAATCGACCCCGTACTTCGCTGCGCCGACCCGTTCAGCGAATTGCTGCCAAGTTTCGTACATCACCAGAGCGGGACGCACGACTCGGGGAAAACTGACCATGTCGTTATGTACCGGCATGCTCAGGTCGATCAGTTTGCGAGACATTGAGTCCTCTCCTTCTTATTGAGTGGCGGTGATTCCGCCGTCCAGATAAAGTGTCTGCCCGGTGATAAAGCCGGAAGCGCCGGATGCGAGGAACAGCACCGCGTTGGCGACGTCATCCGGTTCCGCGATCCGGCCGAGCGGAATTCTAGCTACTAACGCATCGTAGAACACGGGGTCGGACAGCATGGCCGCCACCTGTTCGGTGCGCACGAAGGTCGGGGCCACCACGTTGACGTTGATCCGGTGCGGTGCCCATTCCGCCGCGAGTTGCTTGCACAGAATGGCCATGCCGCCCTTGGCGGCGCAGTACGCCGCGTAACCGCGCGCGCGCAGTCCCAACAGTGAACGCACGCTGCCGATATGCACCTGTTTGCCACCCTCGCCTTGCTGAATCATGTGGCGCGCGGCGGCCTGGGCCTGGAACATGGCGCTCTTCAGGTTCACGTCGAGCACGTAATCGAACCGCTCCTCGGTAACATCGACGGCGTTCTCTTCGCGATTAAGACCAACACAGTTCACCAGAATGTCGAGCCGTCCAAAGTGGGCGGCCACTTCGTCCACCATCTTCGCCGTCTCCGGCACCGAAGCCGCATCGAAGCACGCCGCGTATGCGCCCCCGTCCAGTGCCCGCGCACAAGCAGCAGCACGGTCCGCATTGTGCCCGGCCACCGCGACCCTTGCGCCACGCGCGGACAGGGTGCGGCACACCGCTTCGCCGATTCCGCCGTAGCCGCCCGTCACCAGAGCAACTTTGCCCTCCACCCGAAACGAGTCGCCGATCATCTTACTTCCCGACCCAGCCGCCATCGACGTGAATCGATTGGCCCGTCAGATAGCTGGCTTCGTCGGACGCGAAGAATGCCACGACGGTTCCAATCTCGCGCGGTTCGCCGGGCCGGCCCAGCGAGATCTGCGAGAGGATGCCAGGCAGCAGGTCCGGCCGCTTCATCACCCACGCCGTCATGTCGGTAGCGATCAGGCCGGGGTGGACGCAGTTGACGCGAATTCCGTGCGGCGTCATCTCGGCCGACATGTTGCGCGTGAGCGCTTCGAGCCCGAGCTTGGTTGGCGCGTAATGGGTCCGCCCGGGCAATACTTTTCCGGCCTGAACGGACCCTATCATCACGACGTTCCCTGTCCGCTGCGCCGCCAAGGCTCGCCGACAATAGACCTGAGAGCATAGCCATCCGCCACGCAGATTGATGTCGGTGAGCCTCGTCCACTGTTCGTCCGTCAAATCCAGGAACGGCACGATCGTCTCTATGCCTGCGTTGTTCACAAGGACATCAATAGGCCCGAGTTCCCTCCATACCGCTTCCACCATCGCCTCCACCTGTTCGCGGTTGGCGACGTCGGCCTTGACGGTCATGGCCCGCCGTCCCCTGGCTCGGATCCATGCGGCCACGTCCTCAGCGGCCTGCCTGCTCTCGAGGTAGTTCACCGCGACGTCGGCGCCTTCGTCGGCGAAAACCTCCGCGATTCCCCGACCGATTCCACGGCTCGCCCCGGTGATCAGCGCCACCTTGTTCGTCAGCTTCATAGATTCCTTTGCACTCTTCCGGAAAACCCGTGTCACGCCAGGAAGGAGTAGCCCAAATTCTGAAGGTACTGTTTGCTGGTGGTAGCGCATTGCAGCGGCGTCATGGGTGCACCGCGGGTCATGTCGAGTTCCACCATCACGTACTTGAGGTGCTCGGAATTCTCGAGGATTTCCAGAACTGCGGGGAGATCCACTTTCCCCTGGCCAAGCGGGCAATAACCGCCCCAGTATTTCTCGCCCAGATAATCCTTCAGATGGATGTTGCGCACCAGCGGCAGGAAGTCCTTGAGGATCTTCACGGGGTCAGATCCGCTTTTCAGGAGTTGGCCCACATCCGGGCCGAACTTCATCACCCGCGTGTCCACTGCTTCCATTACCGCGTAAACCTGATCCCGGGTATCGACGGCAGTGCTGGTGTGCTGGTGCAGGGCCGCCACCAGACCGAAATCGGCCAGGATCTTCCCCGCCTCATTCAGTGTCGCAACAATGTCAGCCTTGGCGGCGTTGAAATCGAACGTCGACCGGTTAACTCCCATCGGCCCCATCACGGCGACGTGCGCGCCGCAGTCCTGGAGCAGCTTTCCCCACCGCGCCATGTTCTCCATCTGCTTCTTGCGGACGGTGGGGTCGTGGAGGTTGATATTAAGGTAGCCCGAAGGCATCGGGAAGTTGTGCCTCTGGAGAATTGCCTTCAAGCCGCCCTTGGCTTCGAGCGGATCGAGACTGTCTCCAAACACCTCGTATCCTTGATAGCCGAGTTGCGCCGCCTCGCGGATACCAGGCTCGGCGTCATCGGGCCGGAACCCCCAGTTGATACTGGTGATGCCGATCTTCAGCTTGCGCGCCGGAGCGCCCTCGGCGAGAGGCCCTCCCAGACAGGCCGCGCCGATTGCGGCGCCGGCCGATTTCAACCATTCGCGGCGAGAATGTTGCATCATGGCAGCTTTTTCCTCCGTTTCATTTGACGGGTTTACCGTACACTTCCACTTCGATGTAGTGATTGGCCGGCGTCTT
>JBDTPR010000768.1:0-3240 GCA_039932635.1 Candidatus Solibacter sp. | reverse complement strand
GGGGCCGGTCCAATGAAGTGGAATGGGTAACAGGTAACGAGCGTGAGTGAACGTTCGGGGGTAGCCTTGAGTACAGCGGTATCCTCAGGCTCAACTACTTTCATCCAGTCGACCGTATATTTGTACGATCTCTGCGCCGTGACAATGTTGATACTGTCGCCGCCGCGTATTTCGTTCAACGGGCGGAAGAACGTATCCCGATGGCCCCCGAGAACCACGTTGCCCGCTTCTCCAGGCTCTGCAGTCTGGGGAATTCGGCCTACCCCCAGATCCAAGACCCGGCTATCGCTACCCTCAAGCACCACAGCGGATAAGTTCAGGCGTGGGATTTCGATCCGGCCGACCACAGCGCCGGCTTTTCGTGACGTCGTTTTTTCCTGAGGGCTTATGGACGGAGCAGGGCTTATGGACGGAGCGCTCGGAGTCGCAACCTTGTCTCGTAACGCCTCTTCCAGGCGGCCGTTTTCCGTCGCCTGGAAGTGACGCATCTCCGAGTACTGCCAGATCGCGAAACAGAACAGAAGCACTCCGCCGCCCCCAAAGAGAAGCTGAAGGCGGCGTGAGAGTGCTCGCAGCATTTTAGGATCGGTTCCCTGTCGCATTGCCTGCCATGCGTAGCGATGCAGCGATACCCAAACAACCCAGGCCGATCAGCGCGATGCCGGCAGTGTTACCTGCGGTGTGAGGCATTGCGGGGTCGGGATTACTGCTGGTAGCGGGCGGCGCAGCCTGAGGCTTTTCCTCCGGCATAGACACTTTAGCTTCGGACGTCTCCACAGGCTCCGCGGCGGGTCCAGGCGTTTCTGCCCGCACCACGGTGCGGTCGGCGCTGTTTTCGTAACTGGTCGTCGGAGGGTTGGTAGCAGTGACCACCGGCGTCTGCTCGCGTTGCACAGGCTGTGTGCTGCGCAACTCGGCCATCACTGGTACGTCTTGACGCGTCATCCGCGAAATTTCCAGTGCACGCCGTCTAGGATACGAGAACTCCTGGCCGATGGTGTCGCCCGGATAAATCCACGACCGGACAGGTTCCGGTCCGCCGCCAGGCATTTCGTAGAAGGTCAGGATCGTCTTGTCGGCGGGTTCCATCCGCTGCTTCGGAATCGCCAGATTTGTCGCGAAAACATGGCTCTCGCTGTCGTTCAAAATCTGAACAATGTGCCGGTTCGAAGAAGAATCCAATAGCTTGAACACGTACCTTCCGGGCGGCAAAACGGCGCCCGGAACCTCAATCGACCGCGTGGTATTGATATAAGTCTTCTTGTTCCACTGATCGGCCTTCGCCGCCGTCGTGGCGCCCGTGAGCAACACCGCTCCGAGCAGGCACGTGTGTATAGCGAATTTTCCATTCATGGCTTAGTTCCTTCCTGCACCATCTATGTGCAGTCCGGCTGCCACTGCCGCAGAATCAGTGACTTATGAGCGGATGGGATAGCAATTACGCAGCCGCGCGGGTTCGATCGAGAAAATAGTACGCGATCTGTTTCTCCGCGGCGAGCTTGATTGCTGTACCCCATGCTGCCGACGAAAATCTACCGGGCTGGCGAACAATCAAATTTATTACCCCCTGCCCCACAATCACTTACCCCAATCCATTTCAGACTCCACCCTACCGAGGGTGTACCCTCAGGACGGTAGAAGCATGATGCAAACCGCCCAGCAAATCGTTAAGAAATTCAAAATCGAAAACGAACCCAATAAGTCACTGATTCTAAAACACCGCTCTCAGAAAAACAAACCCGACGAACCCAATCGAACCCAAGGCCCCCGCCGCAACCCCTTCATTCCACGCCCCTACCCAAATCACCGGACCCTGGCAACCTGCCCCGAACCCGCTCGATCCCGAGTTCCCGAGGCACCCTTCCCGCCCCTGCTAAACTAGAGAAAGCACACCCCCTATGACAAATTTTCCCGAGCGTCAGAAGGCGCTCAAAGACAGCCTCGCACAACGTGTCCTCGTAATCGACGGAGCCATGGGCACCATGATCCACGCCGCGCCCCTCTCCATCGAAGGCGACTACCTGGGGCGCGAAAACTGTCCGGAAATCCTCAACGTCACACGCCCCGACGTCATCCAGGATATTCACCGCCAGTACCTCGAAGCCGGCGCCGATATCATCGAAACCAACACCTTCGGGGGCACCCAGATCGCCCTCGCCGACAACAAGCTTGCCGACCGCGCCTACGAACTCAACTTCGCCGCCGCCAAACTCGCCCGCGACATCGCCGACCGCTACTCCACCCCCAACCAGCCGCGTTTCGTCGCCGGGTCCATGGGCCCCACCAATAAAGACCTCAACATCACCGGCACCACCACTTTCCCCGAACTCCGCGCCGACTACTACCTCCAGGCCAAGGGCCTCATCGAAGGCGGCGCTGATTACCTCCTCATCGAAACCTGCTTCGACACCGGCAGCCTCAAGGCCGGACTGGTCGCCGCCGAACAGCTCGGCCGCGATCTCGGCATTCAGATCCCGGTCGTCGCCAGCGTCACCATCGAGCGCACCGGCACCATGCTCGGCGGCCAGACCATCGATGCCCTCTACGCCTCCATCGAAAACCACCACCTGCTCGGCGTCGGGATGAACTGCGCCACCGGCCCCGATCTGATGACCGACCACATGCGCACGCTCAACGAAATGGCGTCGCATCGCATCAGCTGCTATCCCAACGCCGGGCTCCCCAACTCTGAAGGCAAATTCGGCGAGACCCCGGAATCGCTCGCCGCGCAGCTTGAAAAGTTCGCCGACCGCGGCTGGCTCAACTTCGTCGGCGGCTGCTGCGGCACTACGCCCGCGCACATACAGGCCATCGCGCAGATGATCCAGGGCAAGCGCCCGCGCCCCACACCCGGTTCCAAGCACCGCGCCTACTACTCCGGCATCGATCTCGTTGAAGCCGACGACAGCAATCGCCCCCTCCTGGTCGGCGAGCGCACCAACGTCATCGGCTCGCGTCTCTTCAAGAATCTGATCGCGGCCGAAAAGTGGGAGGAGGCCACTGACATCGCCCGCCGCCAGGTGCGCAACGGCGCTCACGTCATCGATGTTTGCCTGCAGTCTACCGACCGCGAAGAGCTCGACGACATCAAGCCCTTCTACGAGAAGCTCATCCGCAAGATCAAAGCGCCCATCATGATCGACACCACCGACCCCAAGGCGGTGGAACTCGCGCTCACCTATTGCCAGGGCAAGAGCATCATCAACTCCGTCAACCTGGAGGACGGCGAAGAGAAGTTCG
>JBDTPR010000767.1:0-3245 GCA_039932635.1 Candidatus Solibacter sp. | reverse complement strand
GCGAAATTCTACCTAACCACCCGGAAGTATAGAGCGTCTATATATCGACACGCTCAATATGGACCTTCTACAAGGAACTCTTGAAATGCTGGTGCTGCGCACCCTGATCTTCGGTCCGCTGCACGGCTACGGGATCGCCAAAGCGATCCGCACCACGTCCAACGAGGCGCTCGATATCGAATTCGGCTCGCTCTATCCGGCACTGAAGCGGCTGGAGTTGAAGGGCTGGATCGCCTCCAAGTGGGACATCTCGGAGCTCAACCGCAAAGCGAAGTTCTATCGCATGACTCCGCTGGGCAAGAAGCAACTGGTAGACGAGCAGGCCAAATGGAATCACTTCGTGGCCGCAATTGCGAGCGTCATGGAGGGCGAATGAAACGGTGGCGATATTTGTTCCCAGGGTTCCGCCGCAGCGAAGAGCGCGAGATGCGGGAGGAGTTTGCCGCCCTGGAGGAAATCGCCGGGCGGCGCGAGTTGGGCAACCTCACGCTGGCGGCGGAAAACGCCCGCCGCGTCTGGGGCTGGGCGTGGCTGGAAAGCCTGGCCCGCGACGCGCGCTACGCGCTGCGCGTGCTGGCGCGGCAGCCCAGTTTCGCCGTCGTGGCGGTGGTCTCCCTGGGGCTCGGGATCGGCGCCAACGCCGCCATCTACAGCCTGATGGATACCCTGCTGTGGCGCCAGTTGCCGGTGCGCGATGCGCAGAGCCTGGTGCGCTTCGACGAGGGCTCTTACTCCTACCCCAAGCTGCTCGACTACTCGGCGAAATCCGGCGCGGTGCTGCAAGCGATCACGGCCACCACCGGCAGTCTGACGCGCGACCTGGACGCCGGTTCCGGCGCGCAGCGCGGCAAGGTGGAACTGGTTTCGGGCAACTATTTCCAACTGCTCGGGGTGACGCCGTTGGTGGGTCGCACGCTGGAGCCGGGGGACGATCTCCCCGCCGCCGCGGGCGCGGTGATCCTGAGCTACAACTACTGGCAGCGGGCCTTTGCCGGAGACCCGGGCGTGGTGGGGCGCACCCTGCGCGTGGGCGGAGTGCCCTACGCCGTGGCCGGCGTGACGCGGCCCGAATTCTTCGGTGTGATGGTGGGCGACGCGGCGGATGCATGGCTGCCCATCGCCGCGTTGCCCACTGTGTTTCCCGGCCAGAAGTGGTTCGATAGCCACTTTCACTATCTGGAAATGGTGGCGCGTTTACGCCCCGGTGTGACGCTGCCACAGGCGTCGGCCGCGCTCACGCCGATCGCCGTGGCCTATGACCTGGAACAGTCCCGCGAGGGCACGCCGGCCTGGATGCTGGAGCGTATACGCAATCAGCAGTTGAAACTCGCGCCGGCCTCCAACGGTATCTCCTATTTGCGGGCGCGCTTTTCCAAACCACTGCGCGTATTGTTCGCCATGGTGGGAATCGGACTGCTGCTTGCCTGCGTCAACGTGATGGGCCTGGGCTTCGCGCGTGCCGAAGGCCGCCGGCAGGAACTCCGTGTGCGTCTTGCCATCGGCGCGGGCCGCGCGCGAATCGTCCGCCAACTGGTGACCGAGGCGTTGGTGATCGCGCTGGCGCGCGGCGCGTTCGGCCTGGCACTCTACCGTCCGGCAGCTGCGGGACTGGCGCAGTTGCTCTCGCAGGACATCGCTCCGAGGCTGGACGGAAACCTCATGCTGTACGTGCTCTTGATTTCCGTGGCGGCGGGACTGGTCTGCGGCGTGGCGCCCGCGCTAGGCGCCACGCGCCAGTCCGATGGCCTCCAACAATCCGCGCGCGGCGCCACGCAAGCTCCGGCGCGGCGCGTGGTGGGCCGCCTTGCAGCCGCGGTTCAGATTTCGCTCTCCGTGGTTTTAATCGCGGGCGCTTTCCTATTCGCCTTCAGTTTGCAAAGCCTGACGAGCGTGGACACGGGCGTCGACCGCCGCGGATTGGTGGTCATGGACGTGGACGCCAAGGACGTCGGCTACAAGGGGCCGCAACTCGCCGCCCTGAATCAGCGGCTCTTGGAACGACTTACAGCGATCCCAGGCGTGGAGCGCGCGAGTTACTCGGGAAATGGTATCTACACCGGGCGCAACAGTAACACCATGGTCCGCGTGGACGGGTTCCCGCCGGGCGACAAGGAAGCCAACATGACCTACCTTGATCACATAGGCCCCGCATACTTCGCCGTTGCAGGCACGCACCTGGTGGCGGGCCGCGAGTTCGACGAGCGTGACAACCCCGCCGGTCCGCAAGTGGCGGTCGTGAACCAGGAGTTTGCGCGCCACTTTTTCGACGGCAGGAATCCCATCGGCCAGAACGTTTACCGCAACAAGGAAGAGCGGCCCTTTCAGATTGTCGGCGTGGTGCAGGACATCCTGACCGACGTCCGTAAGCGCCCCAGGCGCCTGTTCTACATGGCGCACCAGCAGACGCTGGATGGGTTGTACACCACACGCTTTCTGATCAGGGCGTACGCGGGCCAGGAAGTCGGCGCGGCGGATTTGCGGGCGGCCGTGCGGGCCGCCGATTCCGCCGTCAACCTGGTCTCCATCGATACGGCATCGCAGCTAATGAATAAGACTTTGGATACCGATCGCGCGATTGCGGCGCTCTCCTTCGCCTTCGGACTGTTGGCGGTGACGTTGGCGGCGGTGGGAATTTACGGTCTGCTGGCGCACGACGTGACCCGGCGGACTTCGGAGATCGGCATCCGCATGGCTCTGGGCGCGACCCGTCCGGGAGTGATGGCGTTAGTTTTTCGAGAGGTGGCCTTAGTGGCCCTGGTGGGCATGGCGGCGGGCGCGGCAGGAACGTCGGTGCTGGGCAAACTCGTGGACGGCATGGCCTTCGGCTGGACGCCGGGCGATCCGCGCGTGATTGCCGCCGCCATCGGTCTGCTGGCGGCGGTGGCTGCGCTGGCCGCCTGGTTTCCGGCACGCCGCGCCGCTACGATGGACCCGACGTCGGCCCTGCGGCACGAGTAGGTGTTAGCGCAGCGCGCGCGAGCGTAGTGCAAGCACCCCAATTACTAACGCGATCATGCTAGCGGCGCCCGGTTCCGGCGCCGTGCTCAAGATTTCAAAGGGCTGGGTACCGATCTGGTACCGGCCCTCTGTCTGATGGGGGCAGACGTAATGTGCCGCAGCCTTTCACGGAGGTAGTCTCTCGCACATTCGCACACCGGGGACGGCGATTTTATTAACGTTTGCATCCGCCGCCGCACCGGGTGGCATCTCACGTACACTGGCAGTTGACGCTAAGCATGAAGCTC
>JBDTPR010000766.1:0-3249 GCA_039932635.1 Candidatus Solibacter sp. | reverse complement strand
GCCGAGACCTTTCGCGCCATCGCAAGGGACAGTGGTGCCGTCCTGCTTTCGTACTGGTTAGGTCCCACGCGTTCTCACGCCTGGGTGGTCACGGGGCGCGAGATTCATCATGTCACGCTGCCGCCCGCAGCCGTGATCGAGGGACTTGCCCGCGAATACAAGGACGCACTGGAACTCCGCCTCGCCGACCCCCTGCGCACGCGCATCCCCGCGGGCGAGCGCCTCTACGAAGTGCTGCTCGCACCTGTGCGTCAGTGGATTCCCCCAAGCTCGCGCGTGATTCTGGCCACCGATGGTATCCTGCACGGACTCAATCTGGAAGCCCTGCCCGTGCCCGGTGGTCATTACTGGATCGAGGATGTGACCCTGGCCCTCGTGCCGTCGCTCGGCCTGCTTGCCGGACGGCCGCCGCGCACGGCAGTCGCGCGGCGGCTGTTGCTGCTCGGCAATCCGATTCCCTCGGACACCTCCTTCGGCCCCCTGTCCCACGCTGCCGCCGAAATGGATAGTGTACGCCGCAACTTCGGCGGCCCCGAACAGGTGGTGTTGTCGGGTAGTGCCGCTACTCCCGATGCCTATCGCGCCGCGGGGCCGGAGCGCTTCTCCGCGATCCTCGACACCGCGCACGCGCAGGCCAATCGCGAGAGTCCGCTGGATTCCGCCGTTCTCCTCACCGGCGGCAAACTCTATGCACGCGAAGTGATGGATGCGTCGCTGACCGCCGATCTGGTGACGGTGTCCGCATGCCGCGGCGTCGGTTTGCGCACGTACTCGGGCGAAGGCTTGGTGGGCTTTGCGTGGGCGTTCCTGCATGCCGGTGCGCGCCACGTGATCGCGGGGCTCTGGGACGTCAACGATCAATCCACCGCCGCACTGATGGACGTGCTGTATCGCGAACTGGCCGCGGGCAAGACTGCGGCGGTGGCGCTGCGCACCGCCAAGCTCTCGCTGATTCAATCCTCCGGCAACCTGCGCAAGCCCTACTATTGGGCGCCGTTCCAGATGTATACGATCACCCCGTAGGCGTCGGCAAGCCGTAGTCTCGCCGCACGAATTACGTGGCCACGGTACTGGCTGACGGCAAAAAAAAGCTCCCTGCCGAAAATCGCGCCTGGGGGTAGGGATGACGCGGGCACGGCAGGGAGTGACGGGTAAAAAGCCTACAGCCCTACTAAAGCTTGCGCGCCGGCCCGGGACCGCGTCCTCCGGGTCCCCTGCCACCGGGTCCGCCCGGTAACTGCTTCACCGTGTAGTCCGAGGGGATGGTGAAGAGGGATGGGTCCGGCTGGCTGCGATTAATGTTGGTCAGTTCCATGGTCTGAGTGCCGGTGCGAGGGTCCGATGTTTTGGACATCAGCGGCACCTTCAGGTCGTCGGCCAGCCAGGTTTCGCGCACGGTCTCGAGCGCCTGGGTGTTGCCGATAGTGCCGGCGGGGATGACGTGCGTGGTACGCGTGCCGCTGGCCAGCATGCCGTTCATCGAACGCGCCGCCAGGGTCTCGCGCTTCACATTGGTATCGGTCTGCGCGTTACGGCGTCCGGCCGCCATCATCTGGCCGCGGCCCGAGGCGGTGGCGGCGGCGATCTGCGCGTCGGTGGGGAAGCGGGCTTTGCGCGTGAACGCGGTCTTATCGGTGACGTTCAGTTCGTGGATCACGCCCGCCACCGGGTCCGAAATCATGACGCGGGTTTCGGTCTGCCCGTCGGATGTTTTGCGCGTGGTCTCCTTGCGCACGCGCCCCTGGCTGTCGCGATAGACGTTGGACTGCTCGCTACGCGAAATCGCTCCGCCGGCCGCGAGCAACTGTTGCGATGTGCGTACTTCCACTGCCGAGTAGGGCGCACCTGTGACCACTGCGACGGCCGGTCCGCCGGGGCCGCGGCCGCCCATTGGTCCGCCCATTGGTCCGCCCATAGGTCCACGGGGACGAGGACCGCCCTGGGGCTGGGCCAACAGACTGCATGCTGCGACCAAACCGGCAACGACTAGCTTCCTGTTCATTGATGACTCCTGTTCCTTGATGTTTCCTGGCGCATCACGTGGGCGCATCACTTCGTGCCCCGCTATAGTATCCTTGCGGAAACGCGGCGAAAAGTTCCCGAAATCCGTAGGTTTCCGGCAGTCCTGCCACGCGGCATTATGCCGCCGTGCATACCTCTAAACCTGTCGCGGACGCAGTAGAATAGGAGGATGCGAATTCTCCTAGCATCTCTTCTAACTCTCGGCCTGCTCTCCGCCGGTGAAATCAAAGTGGGCAAACCGCTCACCGTGAAGGAGCCCATGACGGTAGCCGCTGTGCTTGCCAAACCGGGCGACTACGTCGGCAAGACGATCGCCGTGAAAGGCAAAATCGCCGAAGTCTGCCAGGAAATGGGCTGCTGGATGGAACTGACCAACGATGCCGGCCAGAGCTTAAAGGTCGAGGTCAATCACGGCGAACTCGAGTTCCCGAAGGACGGCAAAGGTAAGATGGCGATCGCCGAGGGCAAACTCACCAAGAGCGAACTGACCAAAGAGCAGGCCATCGAGCGCGCCAAGGAAGAGGCCAAGGACAAGGGGCAGACCTTCGACGCGGCTTCCGTTAAGGGACCGCAGACGGTCTATCAGATTCAAGGCTCGGGCGCGATCATCCTCACGAATTAGCCTGTGAACCACACAACGCGGCTTGCGCTGATCGCGCTCTTACTGCCTCCGGCAGCGTCCGCCGCGGTGTTTCATCTCAGGGGCTCGGGACAGCACTCGCAGGCCATCAGCTTGCGCAAGCGCGTCCACGTCAACACCCTGATTACCGAACCCGGCACTATGGACATCGAATGGGGAACTTCGGTGGACGAGGACGGCAGCTTCACATTTCCCACTACGCTCCATTACACGCCCGAGGGTCCCTACGCCTGGTGGGGACGCACCGAATTCGATATCTCTTTCGATTCCCTTTCGCATAACTCCGTCACTCACTTTGGCGACCGCATAACCGGCGCCGCCACCTGTGTGGTGCACGACGGCGATAAGTTGGACATCGCCATAGCGCCCCAGGTGAGTTATCTATTGCGCGGCGATTCCGGCGTGCACGCCGGGGCTACGGCGATCGCGCGCTACGACATAGGCCACAGCAGCATGGGAGTGAGCCTTACCTGGACGGGCGCGAGCCACGCGTCGAATACCAATCCCGCGGGCACGTTCGATATCGGCGCGGGCTACGGCTATCACCTCAAGGCGACGGGCCCGCTGAGCCACTTCACGCCGCACCT
>JBDTPR010000765.1:0-3250 GCA_039932635.1 Candidatus Solibacter sp. | reverse complement strand
GGATGATCCCTGAAGCGGTCGCCGCGGAACTTCTCAAGCCGGCAGCGGAAGCCGAAAAGCCGTTGGCCGAACCGGAGCAACCGGTCACGGCTCCCAAGGGCCATACCCTGAGGTGGGTTTTGACCGGCGCCACACTGGCGGCGCTGGGTGTGGCAGTGGCACTGCTGTGGACCGTGCGCCGCACCCCGGTGTCCGAGCTCGAGGCCTTCTGGGAACCCCTGTTCCGCGACCGATCCCCGGTCCAGATTTGTATCGGCCAGCCGACGCGTCTCTACCGGTTCACCGGGCCGCGAACCGAGGAGTTAAACCTGCTCCTTGCCGGTCCGCCTTCACCCGAACGCACCAGGCCTGAGCTTTCGATCGCCCCCGACGAGTTGGCATGGGTCGCGCCGGACTACCTGTTCTCCCGGGATGCCCTTTCGGCTTTCAAAGTAGCGTCGTGGGTTCAATCCAAGGGCCGCGCCTATCAGTTGATGTCGGTCTCGCAGACGAACTACTCGCGGCTGCGGCATTCCCCCCTGGTGGCCATCGGGGCGTTCAACAATGCTTGGGCCCTGCGGGTAACTGCGGAGTTGCGTTTCGTATTCGACCACCGGACGATCGACGGCATTACGTACAACGGTATCAACGACCGGCGCAATCCGACTGGCGGGAACTGGATGGTGCAGCAACCCGCGGCCAGGGCGATGACCGAGGATTATGCAATTGTGACGCGGGTGTTCGACCCGTCCACCGAAAAGACTGTGATTTCCGTGGCAGGAATCGAAGCGTATGGCACGCTCGCGGCTGGCGAATTCGTGACAGAGCCCGAGTATCTTGGAGTCGCCCTAAGTGCCGCGCCGCGAGACTGGCGTCACAAGAACGTCCAATTCGTGTTGACCACCAAGATCATCGACGGGACGCCCGGTCCGCCACGGGTTCTGGCCAGCCACGTTTGGTGACAACTTCCTTTCCGGATTCCACGAGCCAAAACGTGGAGCCTCCCTACGATCGCTGGGTCCAAGTGTAGCGTTTTGCGACGGTTGGCTTCGAGTTAATCTCGTTAAAGAACTTTCGGTCGGCCAGCATGTCGGCCCAAACCCGGGTCGTGGCCGGTTCCATGAAGCCGCCGAACATCAACTTCGTGATGGGCTGACCGGTGCGTGTGGCGTCGATCGCGACCGGCACACTCTGGGCGGGCAAAACTCCCGAGAGAACTGCGACTACCACTGAAACGGCAAAGCACTGCCTGCTGCCGTGCATGATTGAGCTCCTTAGTGAAGCGTCGGATCCGGCGACGTTCCTGCCGGGAACCGAAAGCGGACGTGCCTACTTGAAAAGGCGCGGGGCGAAGTCGTTCAAACAGCGCCGCCACGTCAGCCATTCGTGGGCCGTGCCGGGCGATTCGAAGTACACGTTGTGAATGCCGGCGGTGGTCAAGGCGTCGCTGAAGGTCTTGGTTCCTTGTCCTTCGGCGGAGCCGATTCCCAGAAACAGCACTTTCACTTTCTTATTGAACGCGGCCGGGTCGGCAAACGCGCCGCCGCAGGCAGTCTTCAGATCGAACGTTCCGCCTCTGCCGCCGCAGCTTCCACTGAAGCCTCCCAGGGAGGAGAACCGGTCCAGGTTGTTGAGCGCGGTGGTGAATGTCTGCATGCCCCCCATCGAGAGCCCCGCCATCGCGCGGTTCTCGCGCCCTGGCAGCACCCGGTAGGTCCGATCGATTACGGGAATCAGATCGGTGAACATCATGTCGGTAAAAGTAGTAAGGTTGAACCCACCGCCGCGTCCGCCGGCTGGTGCGCCGCGACCGCCGGCTGGTGCGCCGCGACCCGCCTGCGCACCCGGCGTACCGCCTGCCGGAGCCGCTCCGGGGGCCGGAACCAGGCCGCGACCGGCAAATAGCGCCCCACTTTCACCCGGCTTGACGGCATTGAGGTTGTCCATCACGATGAGCATCGGTTTGGCCTTGTGCGCGGCAATCAGATTGTCCATGATCAGATCCACGTGGCCCTGGGTGAACCAGCCGGTCTCATCCTCGCCCCACCCGTGCTGCAGATACAGAACCGGATAGCGCGCTTTGACGTTGGTCCCATAGTCCGGCGGCGTGTAGACGAAACAGCGGCGCCACTTGCCGGTCACCTTGGAGAAATACCACTGCTGGCTGACGTGGCCGTGTGGCACATCTTTGGCGAGGTAGTAGTCCACATCGGCCGCTTCGGGAATTTCGATGCCGCTATTCTGCCAGCCGGAGCCGAAGTACGTCTGGGCGGAGGGGTCCGCAACCGTGGCTCCATCGATCTGGAGAGTGTAGTAATGAAACCCTACGACCAGCGGCGTCGTGGTCACAGTCCAGATTCCATCCGGCCCTTTCGCCATATCGAAGCCGCGCCCGATGCGGACGGTTACCTTCTGCGCGTCCGGCGCCGCCACGCGGAATGTCGCCCGGTTGTCCGGATACACGCATGGATATTTGGATTCGGGGATATTCAAAATCGAGGGCTTGCATTCGTCCTGCGCTTGTCCCCAGCACATGGCGCAGCCTAGGGCCGCAAGAATCAGGGTAGCCTTCATAGTTCTCCTTTGCATACGGCGGGCCACGGCCCGTGTGACCATGGTGGCATATGGGTTTCCGCGAGGACTAGGTTTGGTACGGTGTCCCGCACCCAAACCTAATGTAATCATCTGGTGGCAGGCGTCACTGTAGCCATTGACCTAGCCTGGCTAACCGTTAGCTGGACTGTTAAGAACTGCCGTCAGCGCGCCCGCCTGCCTGAGCAACCATAAGATTCCATTCAGCTTGAATGCACGACACCGTGCCAAACCTAGCCCGCGCCTGGTATGCGTGCTAGGGTTGGTCCAGGATATGACTGGCTGTTGGACTGTGGAGTATGGCAGAAGCGATTGCACGCCCCACGGATCAAGGGCCGCGGTCCCGCCAAGCGCACCCCACCTCCGAACGTGAGTGGGGCGACGTTCCCCGGATGCCGTCTCCGGTAGCTGGTGGATCTTGAGCCTTAGGAGGCACGTTGTGCAGAATCATCGATTTTCCAGGCGCCATTTCTTCTACGGTACGCTGCTGGCGGGAGCGGTTCCTTCGGGCGGGTTCGGCAGCACGCCCAGTCTCTCCGCGATGGGCTACAAGTCGCCGAACGAAAAGTTGAATATCGGGGCGGTCGGAATTGGCGTGCGGGGTCCGGCGATTCTCATCGGCGCCGCCGCGACCGAGAACATTGTCGCGTTGTGCGACGTGGATGAGAATCGGTCGGCC
>JBDTPR010000764.1:0-3262 GCA_039932635.1 Candidatus Solibacter sp. | reverse complement strand
CCCGTCGTGTCGCAACGGGTTGCCCAGTTGAGGCCGGATGGGGCAGCGGTCCGGTGTGTACTTTCTGACGAGAGATCGCTGACGCTCTCGCGCTTCCTGGCCAGCTTCATTCGTCCCTCAGATCGGCTCGAATTCGACCCAACCGCTGCTGATCCGATGCGCGAACTCCGCGTCGTTCAAAATACATCCCGCCGTCCCAGGGAACTCTACTTCGTCCCAATCGCTTATGTGACCCAGCCCAAGCCCGACAAGCGCGGTGAGTATTTCGTGCGTGCCGAAATCACCGATGGTCGGCTCGGGATCAGGCATGTTTACTTTCCGAACCAAGCGGTTCGCGACTACTTCTATTTCGGCAATCGCAGTCGCGCCGGTTGCGAAGAGCAGACTCTCTACGACCTGCTGCGCATGGTGCCCACGGCGACACCTGCGGATCTCCGGCTGGCTCTCAAAGTGCGGCTCCTGGAGCTTCAGACCGATGCTGCACCGAAAGACCAGGTCCAGGCCGTCGAACGCGCCTTCAATCTCCTCGCGCATCCGGATCTCCGCTCCTGCTATCAGGCACTGGTCCTCGATTCGGAGGCGCCGGCGCTCTTCCCCTATGGCGGCTTCGGCGCTCTGCTTGCCGCCGGAGAACTCTCGCCGGACCGTGAGACCTTTTTCGCCAGGAAGATCCTGTCATTCCTCCCTGATCGTCGCGACCGGCGCTTTCGTGCTCCCCTTCGGAAAATTGAGTTCTACGACGGCTATGCGGTCTATCGCGACAGCCGGCGCAAAGCAGAGGTGATCCTGGATCCGATTTCGCTTCCTCTCGCGTTCGACCCGACGTGGAACCAGTGGCGGCACCTGGTCAGCACAAAAGTGGGCGTGGAGGCGACATTCGTCAAGAGCGGGAAATACCGGCTTCGCGCCGGCGAATGGCATCTTGTCGATTGGGAGACGGCCCTGCCCAGTCGCCTCAAAATCACACTCCCCCGTGATACGCAAGAAGTCCTGGCGAATGCCCGCAAATTGCACCACCGGTTCGGCCAGTTCTTCGACGCCATCCAGAGGATCCGCCTCCGGGTGGAGCAACAGCCGCTTGAGCGCCAGGAATTGGACCGTGTTTGCGACGAGTTGCGCATTCCTCCTGATTTCGACATCGCGCAGATCTCCTGGAAGCCCGACTATGATTGGTTCTACTATGGCCAACTCCGCAAGCGCACCCGCAAAATGTTCCTGTTCCGGGACGAGTACATCTTCGAGCTCGAACGGGCGATTGTAGTCGAGGTTCCCCAGCAGGGTCATGCGACCTACGTATTCTCGCGTCCGGGGAATCTCGATCAATGGGTCCGCGACTATGCTCGAACTCTGAAGGACGACCTTCGGAAGAATCGGGCCAATGTGGCCGAGCGCCTTGGCTTTTTAGGCCGGGTCATGCACGGACGAAACCCGAAGGTCTGGCTCAGGGATCTCCGCGCAAAGGTCGGTGAAGCAGTGGATTATTCGCTGGTGGTGGTGGAGGCTCAGTAACGAACCGACCATGCCGCACGACAATCGCTTCATTGCTGCTTCAGAGATCGGCACCTGGTGCTACTGCAAGAAAGCGTGGCACCTGAGTCACAGCGGACATCCATGCTCCCTTACGGAAGAGCGGGCGGCCGGAATCCGATATCACAAAGCCCACAATCGCCGCCTGCGAGCCGCCCACCAGCAGCAGGCGGCAGCGAGAATTGTCATGCTCGTCTGCGTTCTGATCCTCATGATGCTCGGGATTTCCCGCCTATGGATCCAATAACATTCACAATTCCCGTCCTGTGTACGGTCTTTCTAGTGGCTCTGCTCATGTGGGCGCGCGCCCGTCGACACATACGGCAAAGTGGGGTTCCAGATGGTCGCGTTGTCTACCAGGACACTGACCGGCGCCGCAATGTCGAGCGTGCCCTGGTGTCTCCGAGTTGCGGCTTGACTGGGAAGCCAGACTATTTGGTGGAAGCTCCGAATGGCCTGATTCCTGTTGAGCTGAAATCACGCAACTGCCCCCGCTCCGGTCCTCATGAGGGCGAGACTGCTCAAGTGACCGCCTACTGCGTGCTCGTCGAAGACTCCCTCGGAGCGACACCGCCTCACGGGATTATTCAGTACTCCGATCGCTCCTGGCCCATCCGATATACCATCAAAGACCGCAAACGACTTCTTCACATCCTCGACGAAATGCGCGAAGCCCGAAATTTCCGGACTGTTCACCGCGATCATCAGCACGCGGCTCGTTGTCGTGCCTGCGGTTACCGAGCCGTCTGTGACGAGGCACTCGCCTGAGCGGCATGGCGGTCGCCTCACCGTCCCTTTTCCCGCCGCTTCCCCCTTCGCTGAACGGCACGCCACACTGCCGGATCGGCTGCGAGTGGCTGCACCCGGCTCCCAGCAACGTTTACGAAAGCGCCGTGGTACGTGATCGAGCCATGGCGGAACAGTCTTGCCAAGAGTGCCAGAGCATGGTTGGCCAGCGTCGGATTTACGAAAGGTTCCTGGCGTTCCAGCGCTTCCACCGCACTACAACTCGGCATACCGTCGTTGTCGAGCGACGGATCGATCAGTTCTGGGAACAATTCGGCGACGGTTCTCAGCCGAGTAGCAGAGCGCTTGTTCTTCCAGTTCCAGGGCTGACCAAGCACGAACTGCCCGCCCGTCGCGTGATTTCCCAGATCAAGCCAAAACGAAACGCCACTCCGCGGTCCCGTCACTCTCTGAGCAATCATTTTCCGGGCCGCGCGGCTATCAACACACCCGATTAGGGTGTCCACCCGATCCACGCTTGTTTGTTCCGAAAAGTGCTCCGGTACAGCGTGCCACTTCAGGCCCCAAAAGAGATTCATGCGGGAGACAAGCACTACCGCCTTTGAATGTCCGATCTCGGCCTGGCTGAAGGGCTGCCGCACACAGTTCGTCGGCGACACGACGTCACCGTCCATCAACGTTACTTCGAGCCCGCCCTGATGACCGTGGACCAACATCGCCTGGTGCAAATACGGCAGCCCGGCAGTGATCGCGCTGCCGTTTCCCCCGCAGCCGACGACCAACACACGTATGGGCCGCCGGATCAATTCCGGTGACAGATGGTGCTCCACAACTCACCTCCGCTCCACGAACTGCCGCAAGGTTTCTCGCGCGTCTGTAAGGTACTCTACAGGGAATGGTTCGCGACTCCCGACCAAGTGCCGGCAGAGATCGAGGAAACCGCCCGGAAAGCTCGTCAGACGTGCGGCCCCGTAGGCGTGCGTGAACT
>JBDTPR010000763.1:0-3286 GCA_039932635.1 Candidatus Solibacter sp. | reverse complement strand
CGGTGAGGTAACTGCCGCAGCAGCGGCCGTGATCGCCCGCGCCATCGAGCAGCGCGCGCCCGGTATTGTGGGTCAGGTTGCCGAGCATCAGGACGTCGTCTTTGAAGGGCTCGAGCGGCTTCAAGATGCGCGGCAGTTCACCGAGCTTGCCCTCGTACGAGGGGTTCCAGTTGCGCATGTCGATGCCATTCGGCACATAGACGAACGCCATGCGGACGGGCGGTTTCCCGGCCGCCGGCGCGGCGAACGCAGGCACCATGGCATCCAGAAACGGCAGCGCCACGGCAGTCCCCATGCCGCGCAGGAAGGCGCGTCTCGGTAGCGACTTGCGAGTCATCATGGTTGTCGTGTTCATTGGATCTGTTCCCCTCTTCGCGATTGAAATGGCAAACTGTGCACAATCTCGTAGACCAACCCCTGGAAGCCGTAGTTGCTAGCGGCCAGTTTGCGGTCGATTTCATCCACTGTGCGGCGATCGTACGAGCCCAAGCCCCGGCCCAACGAGTAGGTCAACATCTTCTCGACAATGCAGCGCGAGAATTGCGGCAACTGGCTCTTGAGCACGGCGCGCATTTCGTCGGGGGTCGTGAAGGTTTTTCCATTCGGCAGGGAGCCGGAAGAATCCACAGCGAACTTGCCGTCCATGGTGCGCCACTTGCCGATGCCGTCGTAGTTTTCCAGGCCGAAACCAAGTGGGTCCATCTTGTTGTGGCACGACGCGCAGGTGGCGTCGGCGCGGTGCTTCTCCATCTGCTGGCGCAGGGACGCGGTAGCGCCCACGGTGGCTTCGTCGAGCAGCGGAACATCGGGCGGCGGCGGCGGAGGCGGGCTGCCCAGGATGTTATTCAGAATGTACTTGCCGCGGATCACCACCGAGGTACGGGTGGGATAGCTCGATACTGTCAGCACGCTGGCGTGGCTCAAAATGCCGCCGCGCTGGCCGGTAGTCAAATCCACCTTGCGGAACTCGGGACCCTTCACGCCTTCGACGCCGTAGTGTTTGGCCAGCGTCTCATTCAGGAAAGTGTAGCGCGCGTCCAGGAAATCGGTGAGCGGGCGGTTCTCGCGGAGGATGTAGTCGAAAAAGAGCCGCGTCTCCTGCTTCATGGCGTCGCGCAGTTCCGGAGTCCACTCGGGGAACTTTTGCGGGTCCGGCTTGACGACTTCCAGGTTGCGCAGTTCCAGCCACTGCCCCGCGAAATTCTCGCCGATCGCCGACGCCCTGGGGTCGGCCATCATGCGCTTCACTTGGGCATCCAGCCCAGCGCGCAGTTTGCCGCCTTCGGCCAACCCGAGCAATTCGTCGTCGGGCATGGAACTCCACAGAAAGTAGCTCAGACGCGACGCCAATTCCACTTCGCTGATGGGGTGGGCCTTAACGGCGTCGAGCGGATTCGGATCGCGCTCGATGCGGAAGAGGAAGTGCGGCGAGACCAGCATGGCCTGCAGCGCCAACTGAATTCCCTGCTCGGTGGACTGCCCGTTAGCCTTGGCCATGCCGACAAATTTGAGCAGTTGCGTGGTTTCCGCCTTGGTCGCAGGACGGCGCCAGGCATGGTGCGCCAGGTTCGATACGATCTTCTCCACGCACGCTGCGCCGGTGTTGGGGTCGCAGATGAAGACCTTGGCGCGGCTGGGCGGCGGAGTCTTCGGCGCGTACGGACCTACGAAGGTGATGGAGTCGACGAACTTGTTTTTCTTGCGGTCGTAGGCGTCCTTGGGGGTCATGCCCTTGACGAAATCGTCATCCACGAAGGCGGCGCGGAAGACGTGGTCGCCCTCGGGGAGGAACATGGTCATCTGCTCTTCGGAGTACGGGTCGAAGTAAACCAGCTTGGACGGCTTGGTCTCCACTTCCATGGCGTGCATCAATTTGCCATCCATCCAGAAGGCCAGCATCACGGGTTTGCCGGCGGGAGCGCGTTCACCCTGCAGGCCGAAACGCACGGTGTATTCGCCGTCGAACTCGATGCGACCCTTGGCTTCGATGGTGCTGAAATCCACACGGCGTATTTTTTTGTCCTTGTTGGCGTACTGCGCTTCCAGCGGCTTGGGCAGCGGGTCCGCTGCGATGGCGCGGGAGGCGATCTTACCGGCCGCAGCCAGGTAGCGGTCCATCAGGGTGGGAGAGATGGTGAGGACTTCGCCGATATTGTCGAAGCCGTTGCCGAGGTCGTCGGTGGGGAAACTCTGCTCGGCGCGGAATTCCACGCCCAGCAGATCGCGAATGGTGTTGGTGTATTCGGCGCGATTGAGGCGGCGAGCGGTCACGCGACCGGGGTCGGGCTTGACCGAGCGGTCGGCCTTCTCGAATTCCTCGGCGAGGTACTGGACGACGGCGTCCAATTCCGCCGGCCGCGGAGTGCCCTTGGGAGGCATTTCCCCGGAGCGGATCTTGCGCAGAATGATGTCCCAGCCTTCGCGGCTCTTGGAGAGCGAAGCGGCCTGCGTGAATTGCGCGATATTCATGCCGCCGGAGGCAAAGCCCTCGTTATGGCACGGCGTGCACGCCTTGGTGAGTGTGGGAGCGACGGTCTTTTCGAACGTAGTATCGGCGGCCGACAAAGCGACGCAGGCGGACAGAAATACGGCAACTTGGCGGAATCCCCTACCCATTCGTAAATACCCTCAGTTTAAGAACGCTCGATGCTGTGAAAATGTTACACCATTGACGAGTGACAACGCACCAATCCTTAGATAGGGGGGGCGCGGTAATCCCCTACTGCTTCTTTTGCGGCGGACGGAAGCGCTGCGCCCTGGGAACCGGCTTAGTGCTGGCCATTTCTGCGTAAATCTGCTGGATTTTCTCTTTTTGGGAGGCGTCCGCGAGCAGCGCCCTGTGCTTCCCGGCGTCTCCGGGCGTGTGCTTCAATTTCCCATCGTCGCCGACGGTGAGCGTGCCAGCTTCGCCGACCTTGAAGTAGTTCTCCTGGGGACGAACGGCGTAGAGCCCCGCAGCCATCGCAGTCGCCGGCGCATCGTATGGCATGGCGTGGAAGGCGTTGTAGGCTGCCACCAGGGGATGCACCTCCGACCAGGCGAAATCCTTGGCGATACTCGCGCCGGGGAACGGGAAAGCCTCGCCCACTTCGGCCCCGGCGACCATGATGGGGGTGGGCCACTCGGCGAAGACGCGGCGCAGCGCGGGAGCGTCGCTCAGGGTCAGTGCGTCGGCCCCGATCACCAGTTTCTGTACCTTCTTCGCGATCAGCGCCGGATCGAGCGGAAGTCCTAGTAAGGCCGCCAGATTGGTGGCCGGGCCAGTGAGCACCACCACGGCGTTCTG
>JBDTPR010000762.1:0-3288 GCA_039932635.1 Candidatus Solibacter sp. | reverse complement strand
GCGCGGCGGCGGATGGACCGGCCGAATGGGCAGCGAGTTCCAATACCGGGGCGATGGCCGCGGTTTGTTGAACCGTCGCAATGGTCCAGACACGCCCGTTCGCGACGTCGTCGTGAACTTGAGCCGGGATGGCAACGTGGCCGTGGAATTCGAAGCGCGGGGCTTCAACCGCATCGTTTTCACCGGCCGGGCTACGCGCATCTCCGAGGGTACGGTGGTGGCTAACTTAACATCCAACGGCCGCGACCGGGAAACGCGAGGCTCGACAGTTATTTACATGAATCGCGGCGGCCAAGTGGAACGTGTCACCATGAACGGAAGAATCGACGGAGATCCGTTCAAGCTGGATTGGTCCTCACGGTAACCAGCCCCGATCTGCGTTTTGTCCCGCCCTAATCTTGAGAAGATGTCTCTAGTAGGGCGGGATTTTTTTGCCTGGATGCGCCAGGGCCAATTCGCCAGTCCTGAGTCCGGCATCGTGCGCGAGCGGCGCGTCCCACTTGGAGCCAGTATTTCCATGAGCCATTTCGTGCACATCGACAGCGTCCCCGGCGCGACTTTGCGCGACCGCCTTTTCGAACTCGGCGTCGAGTTTCCGTGCGGTGGCACCCTGCGCTGCGGCAGTTGCCGCGTCCGCGTCGTCTCAGGCAATGTCCCGGTCACCGGCGAGATGCGCGAGGCACTGCTGCAGACGGAAATCGACCAGGGCTGGCGCCTGGGGTGCTTCGCGAATACAGACGGCCCGGTGACGGTTGAAGTGGAGCAATGGTCAGCGCCGGTGCTGACAGGTCATGAGACTTTGCTGGCCGAACCGCGCGACGGCTGTGGCATCGCCATCGATCTCGGGACCACAACACTCGCGGCGCAGCTGGTAGACCTGACCAGCGGCGAAGTGCTGGCCACCGAGACCGCGCTCAATCCACAGGCTCGTCACGGCGCGGACTTGATGAGCCGCATCGGCTTCGACACGGCTCACCCGGGCATATTGCGCGGACTTATTCACGAATCGCTGGGCGCAATGACTTCGCACCTGGCCGGAGAACGCACGGTTCGCGAAGTTCTACTCTGTGGCAATACTGCGATGCATCACCTGTTCTGCGGCTTGAGTGTGGAGGCCTTGGCCCAGGCACCTTTTCGTACTCCGTATCTGGCCGCAGAAACGTTCTGGGCAACCGATCTGGGCTGGAGTGTTAACGTCGAAGGTCCAGTCACATTTCTTCCGAACATCGGCGGTTTTGTCGGTAGCGATATTCTCGCTGGCCTGATCGCGTGCGGACTGATCCGGCGGCCCGCGGTGACCGCCTTTGCCGATCTCGGCACCAACGGCGAGGTCGCTATCGGCTCCTCCAGCGGAATCCTCTGCGCATCCACTGCGGCAGGGCCCGCGTTTGAGGCCGGTCGCATCCGCATGGGGATGCGTGCAGGCACGGGAGCAATAGACCGGGTGGATTGGCGCGACGGCGCACTGCACTGCGGCGTGATCGGGGGCGTCGCGCCGCGGGGGCTTTGCGGTAGCGGCCTGGTGGACGCGGCCGCGGCCCTTGTCGATGCCGGACTGGTGCTGGCCTCCGGCCGTATGAGCGGCGGCGTGAAGGAGCTTGCCCTCGCCGAAGGGATCACTCTGACGCAGGCCGACATACGCGAACTGCAGCTGGCTAAGGGCGCAATCGCCGCCGGAGTGCTGCTGCTGCGGGACCGCCTGGGCGTCGATCGGCCTGCTTCGCTGCACCTCGCAGGCGCTTTCGGCAACTACGTTCGCGCACAAAGCGCTAAGCGTATCGGCCTGCTGCCGGATGATTCCGAAGTTGTAGCGGAAGGAAATGCCGCCTTGCGCGGCGCACGACTGCTGCTGCTCCGGCCAGACTCTCGCGGCGATTTAATTGCCGAAACGCTCAGTCACACTGAGCATGTCGAACTCGGTGGCGAGCCCGCGTTTCAGGACGCCTTCGCGGCCTGCATGCGGCTCTCTCCGCTCACGTGGGACGGTCTCGAGGGAATGTAAGCCTAGTGTGGCTCCGGCGCCCACACCGTCACCGGGGTCAGCGCGCCGGCGGGGACATTCCGAGCTACCGCGGTTGGTAAGGAAGAAACCATCAGAACTCGGTTTCGGCCTCTTCGCGCAACGCTTCGGCGTCGGCAATCAGGATATGGCGCTTCGCTACCTTCAACAAGCCCTCGGCCTGAAAGCGCGAAAGGTTGCGGGTGACTACTTCGCGCACTGTTCCCAGGCGAGCAGCCAGTTCCTCATGCGTGATCGGAATCTCAGGCGGCTCGCCAGCAGGACTGTTCTCCGCGGCTTGCAGCAGCACTCGCGCCAGCCGTTGGCGCACGCTCCCGAAGGTGACGGTCTCAACCAACTGAACCAGCACTCGCAGCCGTTTCCCAACGACGGCCAAAACCTTGAGGGGGACTTGCGGATGTAGCACGCAAAAGCGGCGGAAATCGTCCTTATGCAGAAGGAACGCCAGCGTATCGCGAATCGCCGAAACGTTGGCAGGATAACCGCCACCGTCGAACAATGGCACCTCGGCCACACTGGACGGAGCGTTCTCTACGGCCAGCATAATCTCGCGGCCAGCCGAACTGGTCTTGGTAATCTTTACCGTCCCAGAGGCAATCACCCACAACCCAAGGCATTCCTCACCCTCATAGAAGAGCGTTACGCCGGCGTCGAAATGATGCGGCGAGGCGAGCGCGCCGAGTTGTTCTCGCTCTTCAGGCAAGAGCGCGGAAAACAACGGCGTTCGGGCGAAAGTTTCGCGCCGCATCGTCACGAGTTCCTGGTCAGCTGGCAATGGCAATTGGCTTCCAATGTACCTCATGCGGCGCGCGCGTCTCAATCGGCCCAAGTCGCAAGGTGGCGGTAGCAATGCGGTTGGTGACGATCCAGTGTGGCGCTGGGAGCGTCCTAGAATTATGGCCCAATTAAGTCGGGGCGGCTTCGCCGATAATAACGGTTGGGACTTCATCGCGCATGACCAGCTTGCCATTCGAATTGCCTGCCCCGCCCGAGGTCTACAGCGTCGCTTCCTTGACCGGCGAGATTTATCGCCTGTTGAGCCGCAACTTCGACGGCATCAAGGTCGCGGGCGAGATCTCAGGCTGGAAGGTGTGGACCAGCGGGCATGCCTACTTCACGCTCAAAGACCAGCACGCGCAAATCCGCTGCGTATTATTTCGGAACAATCTGCGCTATTTACGGTTTAAGCCACAGGACGGCGCGGCGGTGATCGCGCGCGGCAATGTGGAGGTTCGCGCCGAGCGCGGCGAATATCAATTCGTTGTCAG
>JBDTPR010000761.1:0-3290 GCA_039932635.1 Candidatus Solibacter sp. | reverse complement strand
CTTTACGGCATGTCGGAAATGGGGCTCACGCCGAACCGTCCGACTACGAAGAGTGCCAAAATCACCGGGCAGGTGATGGGTAAGTACCACCCGCACGGCGATTCGGCGATCTACGATTCGTTGGTCCGCATGGCGCAGCCGTTCTCCATGCGCTATCCGCTGGTGGATGGCCAAGGGAATTTCGGTTCGGTGGACGGCGATCCGCCGGCCGCCATGCGATACACCGAGGCGCGCCTCTCCAAGGTCGCCACCGCGCTGCTGGAAGACATCGACAAGGAAACCGTCGATTTCAAGCCCAATTACGACGATAGCGAGCATGAGCCCGAAGTCCTGCCCACGCGCGTACCGAATCTGCTGGTCAATGGCTCGAGCGGCATCGCCGTCGGCATGGCCACGAATTTCCCGCCGCACAACCTCACCGAAATCATCAACGCCACGGTCCACCTGATCAACCACCCCGGCGCTAATCTCGCCAAGATCATGGAATTCGTGCAGGGGCCCGACTTCCCCACCGGCGGCTTCATCCTGGGCCGCCAGGGAATTTTGTCGGCCTATATGACCGGCCGCGGGCAGTTGAAGCTGCGCGCCAAGGCGTCCATCGAAAAGATGCCCAAAGACCGCGAGCAGATCGTGGTCACCGAGATCCCCTATCAGGTGAACAAGTCGCGCCTCATCGAGGCCGCCAGCGCCCTGGTCAACGAAAAGAAAATCGAAGGTATCGGCGACATACGCGATGAGAGCGACCGCGATGGCATGCGCATCGTGTTCGAACTCAAGCGCGGTGAGCAGGCCGAGGTGGTGCTCAACAACCTCTACAAGCACACCCAACTACAGACCGGCTTCGGCATCATCATGCTCTCGATTGTCAACGGGCAGCCGCGTGAGCTGGGCCTGGTCGATTGCATCAAGTACTTCATCGATCACCGCATCGAAGTGGTCCGCCGGCGCACCGAGTTCGAACTGCGCAAGGCGCGCGACCGCGAGCACATTTTGCTGGGCTTCCAGAGGGCGCTCGACCTACTCGACGAAGTCATCCGCGTCATCCGCGCCGCCAAGCTGCCGCGCGAAGCTCGCGACGGCCTGATCGCCGCCTTCCAGTTCAGCGAAAAGCAGGCGCAGGCGATCATCGAATTGCAGTTGCAGCGGCTCACCGGGATGGAGCAGCAAAAGATCCTGGACGAGCTGGGCGACATTCAGCGCCGCATTGCCGAGTACCTGGAAATCCTGGGTTCGGACACCGTGCTGCGCACGCTCATCGTCAAGGAACTTCGCGAAGTCCAGAAGTCCTACGGCGACGAGCGCCGCACCGAAATCATTGAGGACACGGGCGAGATCAAGCTCGAAGACCTGGTGAGCGTGGAAGACGTCGCCATCACGGTGACGCGGGGCGGCTATCTGAAGCGCACCAGCGTGGATACCTACCGCCGGCAGACGCGCGGCGGCAAGGGCCGCATCGGCATGGGCACGCGCGCGGAGGACTTCGTGGAGCGGCTGATTGTCGCATCCACGCACAGCTACCTCCTGATCTTCACCACGCGCGGTCGCGTGTACTGGCTCAAGGCGTACGAGATTCCCGACGCCAGCACCACCGGTAAGGGCAAACACCTCACCAACCTGATCGCCCTGCAATCCGACGAGGAGGCAAAGGCTTTCCTCAGCGTGAAGGATTTCGTGGCCGACCAGTTCGTGGTGATGGTGACCAAGCACGGCGTGATCAAGAAGAGCGAACTCACTGAGTTCGACAACCCGCTGTCGCGCGGCATCATCGCCGTCTCACTGGATGACGGCGACGAACTGATCGGCGCCAAGATCACCAACGGCAGCAACTATATCTTCCTGGCGTCGCATGAAGGCCAGGCGATCCGCTTCCGCGAAGACGACGTCCGCGGCATGGGACGCCAGGCTCGCGGCGTACGCGCCATGACGCTCGATGAGGACGATTACCTCATCGGCATGGAAGTGCTGGAGGAGGAAGGGCTGCTGCTCTCCATCTCGGAAAACGGCTACGGCAAGCGTACCGCAATCGACACCTACCGCCTTACTTCGCGCGGCGGCAAGGGCGTCATCAACATGAAGACCACGAAGAAGACGGGCAGCGTCATCGGCGTGCTCCTGGTGGGTGAAGATTCGGATGTGATGATCGTCAGCCAGAACGGCAAGATCATCCGCATCGAATCGGGTACGATACGGCAATCCGGCAGGTCGGCGCAGGGCGTTCGCCTGGTCAACCTGGAAGAAACCGATAAGGTGGCCGCGGCCAGCGTACTGCCCGAAGCCGAGGAACCGCCGCCGGAAGGTACAGGCGACCTGCCGCTTCAGTAATATGTAGAGGGGGAACCGATGGCGGCTCTGGTAGATCTCACACTCCGCGGCGCGATTGAAGAGAAGGAGCGCAAGCTGCTTTCCAATCTCGCCGCGATGGATCGCGTGATTGTGGCCTTCTCGGGCGGCACCGATTCCGCTTACCTGGCGTGGGCGGCGATGCGCGCGCTCGGGGCCAATGCCGTGGCCATTACCGCGGACTCGGCTTCCCTGCCCGAATCGCACAAGCGCGACGCCGAGGCGTTCGTGGCCAACTTCGGGATCGTGCACGAGTACATCGAGACCAAAGAGTTCGACAATCCCGACTACGTGCGCAATGCGCCCGATCGCTGCTTCCACTGCAAGGACGAATTGTTCACGCGACTGGAAGAAGTGGGGCGCGAGCGCGGCTACCAGAACATCATCTACGGCGTGAATGTGGACGACCTGGGCGATTACCGTCCGGGACAGAGCGCCGCGCTACAGCACAAGGTAGCGGCGCCGTTGGCCGACGCCGGTATGACGAAGGCGGAGATCCGGGAGCTCTCGCGAATCGCGGGACTGCCCACGTGGGATCGTCCGGCTTCGGCGTGCCTGAGCTCGCGAATTCCTTATGGCACTCCGGTGACGATTCAGAATGTGAAGACCGTGGAGACGGGCGAGGAAGAGATCAAGGCTCTCGGCTTCCGGCAGTTCCGCGTGCGCTTCCATGGGGAAGTGGTGCGGCTGGAAATTGCGCGCGAGGAGATGGAGCGGGCGCTGACGATGGAGATGGCGAATCGCTTCACGCAGATCTTCAAGGCGCTGGGGTTTAAGTACGTCGCGCTCGATCTGGAAGGCTACCGCCAAGGCTCGCTGAATGAAGTGCTGAATCTGACGAAATAACACACGTCAATCAGAGCCGCGACTGTCAGGGAGCGGACGGAAAGTCAGTGAACGTCGCGGTAGGGATGGCCGTTGCCAGCCACCCCCCGCACAGACCCGTGCTT
>JBDTPR010000760.1:0-3300 GCA_039932635.1 Candidatus Solibacter sp. | reverse complement strand
ATCCGGAGGGATTCCGCGAGCGCTACCTTACGCAAGTGGCGATGGTAACATGCGGCGCGCTATTCTCGAAACGGTGGCGAGCGACCGGGAGTTGATCCAGATTGTCGATGCGGCGATGGCCGAAGCGGTGCGGCTGAGCGGCGCGTGGCTGGTCTGCAAGCCGGGCTGCGCGGAGTGCTGCATCGGCCCCTTCCCCATCACCGCGCTCGATGCCTGGAGGCTACGCCAGGGCATGGTGCAACTCGAGCGGCGCGATCCGGCGGCCGCTGCCCGCGTACGGCAACGGGCGCGCGACGCAGTCGAGCGACTCGTCGATTATCCCGGCGACCTCGCCACCGGCATTCTGGATGAAGACGAGGATGCCGAAGAGCGCTTCGCGGCGCTCCCCGACGAGGGCTACTGTCCGGCGCTCGATCCCCACTCGTTAACCTGCGATGTGTACGAGGCCCGCCCCGTGACCTGTCGTATTTTCGGCCCCGCGGTGCGCAGCGCGGACGGCGACGTGCTGGGCGTCTGCGAATTGAATTACGAAGGCGCCAGCGACGACCAGATCGCAGCCTGCCAAGTTGTGGTCGATCCCGAAGGTATGGAGGACGCGCTGCTCGAAGGGCAGGCGGAACAGACCATAGTGGCCTTCGCCCTGTTGGACCGGCGAGAGGATCGGCGAGCCCGCTAACTTCTTGGTCGTGTGGCGGACGTCGCGGAGTTCGGACCGGGCTACCCGCGGCCCACGAAGGGCATCTGCGTAGCCATTACCGTGATCACCTGGACGTTCGCATCGAGCGGCAGGCTCGCCATATAAAGCACCGCATCGGCCACATGCTTCACGTCGATGCGCGGCTCCACCGCAGTGCTGCCGTTGGCCTGCAAAACTCCCGCCGTCATACGCTGCGTCATCTCGGTAGCCGCATTTCCAATATCGATCTGACCGCATGCGATATTGTACCGGCGGCAATCGAGCGAGATGCTCTTGGTGAGCCCGCTGATGGCGTGCTTGGTCGCAGTGTACGGCGCAGAATGAGGACGCGGCGCGTGGGCCGAGATCGAACCGTTATTAATGATGCGGCCGCCCATCGGGTCCTGCGATTTCATGATTTCGATAGCCCGCTGCGCACACAGGAATGAGCCCGTGAGATTGACCGCCACCACGCCCGCCCACTGCTCGTAAGTGAGTTCTTCCATCGGGATCGCCGGGGTGTTGGACCCCGCGTTATTGAAGAGCAAATCCAGGCGTCCGAAGGCCTCGCGCGTCTTGGCGAACAGCGCCCGCACGGATTCCGGATCGCCCACGTCGGTGGGCACCGCGAGCATCGAGCCTCCGTTCGCGGTAGCCTTCGCCGCCGTTTCTTCCAGCGCGTCGGCGCGCCGTCCGGCCAGCACGACCGAATATCCAGCGGACTGCAGCGCCACAGAAACGGCGCGCCCAATCCCGCTGCCTGCGCCGGTGACCAGCGCGATTTTTCCGTTATTTGCCATAGGTCTACCTATTTCAACACCACCAGCTCGTAGTCCGCTAATTCCGGCACGATAATTTCGGAGTATTCGCCGCGGCGCGTGATTTTGAGCGTCGCGGGCTGCCGCACGGTACGCGCGCTGGTGAACGCGCCTAGCACTTCGATGCGGATTTCTCGCATTGGTAGCGGCGGGAAATAGCCGGTCTGCGAGTGGCCCGAGAAATTGATCAAGTGAAGCTGCGTGTTCTCCACCCGGCGCATCAGCGTGAGTTCCACCAGAGGATGCGCGTTGGTCTTCACCTGGCGTTCGGGCATCAGGCTGTTCACCACATCGCGGAACAGCGCCGCGTGCGCCGGCAGGCTGTGGCGATAATACAGTGCGCCCAGTTCCCACGGCAGCCACGCGACCGAGCCCTTGCCGATCGTCTTCTGCACGATGGCGGGCGTCGCGGTATCGCGCATGTCGATGTGGATTTTCTCCGGCGGCCCGATCATCGAGGGCGGCACCAGCGAGAGCGACATGCTCCCATCGCCTTCAGCGTGGTGAACGGGCCGTCGAGCATCAAAAGGTCGATATAGGGTAGGGAAGGGAAGCGCGCGTGATTGCGCACGCGCACGTAGCCCTTCACATCGGGCGAGGTCTCCACGATGCGCGCCACCTCGAACTGCGGCGCGCGCGCACTGGCGATCAGCAAATGGCCGCCCTGCTCGATGTATTGCTGCAAAACGCGCGGCGCGCTATCCACGGCGATGACAAGGTCGAATGGGCGCTCACCGAGCCAGTCCAGATTCTCCGACGCGGCGAACGGGATGTGCTCCTCGGTGAGCAGGCGGAACATGCCGCGATACGCATCGCCGCCGCGCGAAGCGGCATTCGTCAGCAGCAGCACACGAGCGGCGTTCTTCATGCCGGCGTAGTGCTCCTGATTGGCCGCCGCCCACTGGAAAATGGGCTTCGCGGTTTCGTATGCCTGGCGATCCTGCAGGTCCAGTGTGCCGTTGACTTCGAACGTCAGCGCGCCGCCGTTGGCCATGTTCTGCCACATGCGCAGCGCGATCTCCTGGCGCGGCACGGTCGCGAAGCGCCACGCGTAATCCACGAATTGCATGTTGAGATCGACGGGCAGTTTACCGGGCTGGCTGTTGAGCGCGCGATTCACATTGTCGCTGGCGGAATACGGCCACAAGGGCAGCGGCCGCCGCACCGCGGTATTGGATTCCGACATCACGCCGTCGGTCAACTCCAGCAGGTAATTGAAGTAGCCCGCGCGTGGACGCTTTTCGCGGATCAGCTTGCCGATCGCCGCGGAGACCTCGCGCGAACTGGCCGCCAGGAAAGCACGGTACTCGTCGTCGGCGCGCTCTGGAATCTCGCGGCCGGTACGCTTGCGATACGCGTCGCGGCAGGCGTCGCAATGGCAGTTGCCGACGTACACACCGCTGTAGTCGTTGGACTGGTTGCCGAACATGTTGAAGAACAGGCCGTCCACCTCGTAGCGTTCCAGGCCTTCGGCGAGGATCTTCATCGCCTGCCCGCGATAGTAGCCGCCGTTGATGCAGGTGGAGTAGAGGCCGTTGTAGATCACCGGCTCGCCACTGGCTGTGCGGAAGAACCACTCCGGGTGGGCGTCGAACACGGGCTTCTGCGTCTTGCTGAAGTCGAAGCGCGCCACCAGGCGGATCTTTCGCGCGTGCGCCTTCGCCAGCAGTTCTCCGAACAGGTCACGGCCCGGCGGCATGAACGCGCTGGGGTAATGATAGGGCACTCTGGTGGGATAGAAGGCGACGATGCCGCCCATGTTGAGATGCAATACATTGGCGCGGAAATCAGTGAGCTGTTGGATGA
>JBDTPR010000759.1:0-3300 GCA_039932635.1 Candidatus Solibacter sp. | reverse complement strand
GGTATTGCCGATGACGCCGCGCATCTTGAGGTCATTGTACTTACCGTTGTTACGGCGGCTGAACTGAGTGAGGTCCGTGGGCGCGACCTTCAGGGCTGAGGTCGCCGGGCCGTTGCCCTTTGCATCGATACCGTGGCAGACGGCGCAGAATTCCTTATAAAGTTGGTCTCCGGTCCAGGAATTGGAGGAGTGAGCGTTGGTCTGCTTGAGCGCTTTGGGGGCCTGAGCGGCAGCAGTGGCAACAAGAATAAGAGTAAGAGAGGCGAATGCCTTAACCATGGCCTGATGGTAGGACACTTCACCCGCTTTGTCGATAATTTCGCCAGAACTCCGTTGAGGTGGTGCTGCTCCTATCTTCCTGACGACGCCTCCAGGAAGACCAGCGCCTCGCAGGTCGCCGCGATCGTGCCCGGCTGGCCGTGGAATATGTGGGGCTCCGCCAGCCATTTCGCGAGCGCACTGCCGGCCGGAACAGTGTGCAGATCGAGCACCCACTGGGGCATGCCCGCCGCGGCCAGCACATATTCTCCCGCGCCTTCCGGCATATCCGCACGGTGCACGGCGACACAGCCCTTGGCCGTGCGAAACGATTCGAGGCCATTCAACGGCACGGCGTGCTGACGGATATCGTCGGCCACGGCGCGCACCATTTCGGGCTCCGGAGCGGCCGTCTCAAAGCCTCGCGAAACCGGCTCCCGTCCCGACAATTTCCAGCCAGACTCGCTGCGTTCCCATGTGTCGCGCGATGTCTCGACCAGCGTGAACGCGCCCTGCTGGGTGGCCTTGCGCACGGTAGCAACAGCCTCCGACCCGGAGAAGCGAAAAGCCGTCATCGTCGTGTCGAATCGTGGATACTGGCGCGCGATGTTATTGCGCACCGCGTTCACCTGCTCCTCAGGCACCACATCGAGCGACACTTCGTCCACCCATACGCGCCCACGCCCGATCGATTGCACGCCGAACACGACGAACTGCGCATCGTATTCAATCTCGCCGACAATCTCGCAGCTGGTCCATTCCGACGAACGCACCGGCCGCCCGTCCATATTCTCTTCGAAGCCGACCTTGCCGTTGGGACGGTCCACGCGCAGCCACATCTGGGCGCGGTCCGCCGGACCGACGCCCTCCACACGGACCCACGCGCGCAGCCGCACCGTCTTGCCGCGATAGGCGGTGGCACGGAAACTCTGCATTAGGTTGCCAACCGAATACATCGTAGCGGCGGCCGGCGCGATCACTACCGAGCAGCCGCCGTTACTGCGACACCCCTTACGGCGCAATTCCGCGAGCGTGCCGCTGACCTTTTCCACTTCCGGCACGAACCAGCCCGGCGGCGTCTTGCCCGGGTCGCCCTCTTCGAAGCGCAAGTTGCGCGGACCGGGCAGCGCGTCGCTCCAGCCCGCCAGCTTGCCGCGCGCCTGCCCCGCGATTGCCGCCTCGCTGGCGAATTCGCGAACGATGCGCGTGTAGGTGGTGTGTGCTTCCCGGCGCTGTCCGAGTTTTTCCTGGCACTGCCCGAGTTGCCAAAGTGCGCGCGCCGCCACCGCGTGCGCCAGTCCCTTCTCGGCCAGCAGCGTACGATACATGCCGATCGCGGACGAAACGTCGCCCAGCACGGTCTCGCGATAAACCGCGGTCTCCAACTGGTGCTCGGCATCGCTCTGCGCGCCCAGGCACAGTGCGATCAGCGGCAGCGCCCACTGCAGTCGTCTAGCCATCGAAGCGATACCCCAGGCCGCGAACGTTGCGCAGGAAGCGCGGCTCGGCGGGATCGTCGCCGATCTTCCGCCGCAGGTTGGCGATGTGGTTGTCCACGATGCGCGCGGAGGCGAAGGTGTCCGGTCCCCAAGCGGCGGAAATCAATTGATCGCGGCTCAAAATTCTGCCGCGCGCGCGGATGAAGGAATCGAGCAGCTTGAATTCGATGGGCGTCAGCTCAACCGGACGGCCATTCAGGCGAAGTTCGCCGCGCGCGAAATCGACTTCGACATCCCCGAAGCGGCAGCACTCCGTCTCGGTCTCGCCGGCCGCCCGCCGCAGCAGGGCCTTGATGCGCGCGCGCAGTTCCCGCGTTCCGAAGGGTTTGGTGACGTAATCGTCGGCGCCCAAGTCGAAGCCCATCACCTTTTCAGCCTCGGCGGCCTTCGCGGTGAGAATCAGGATGGGCAATTTCATGCCGGCGCGGCGCAGCTCGCGGCACACCTCGAAGCCGTCCTTGCCGGGGAGCATGACGTCGAGCAGCACCAGGTCGAAACCGCCCTCCAGGGCGCGGCGGGCACCGGCCAGCCCGTCTCTCGCCACCTCCACGTCGTAGCCTTCCATCTTCAAATCGTCTTCGAGCCCGAGCGCGATCGCCGGCTCGTCTTCCACAATCAGAATGCGGCTCATGTTTGCTCCAATGCGGGCAGTCGCACCGTAAACGTGCTGCCCTCGCCAGGCGTGCTGTCCACGCGGATTTCGCCGTGATGCGCGGCGATGATGTGTTTCACCATCGCCAGTCCGACTCCTGATCCTTTGACGTTCGCGCTCGCCGCCGCGGTACCGCGCACGAATTTCCGGAAAATGGTGCGGCGTTCGGCGGCGGTGATGCCCAGGCCATGATCGCGCACTCGAATGGCAACGTCCTTGCGTTCCAGTCCCCACTGCACCCAAATCGCGGGATGCTCGGGAGAGTACTTAAGGGCGTTGTCGATCAGGTTTCGAAGCACCACGGAGAGCGCGTCGGGGTCGGCATTGATGGCGCACGTGGCCTCGGGGCCGTCCAGTTCTATGCGCCTGCCGGAGGCCAGCTGAGTTTCGAATTCACCGGCCACGCGATGTATCAGGCTGGCGGTCTCGATCTCTTCGAAGCGGTAGGGCCGGGCGCCGGCCTCCATGCGTCCGAAATTCAGCAGGGCCTCCACCAGTCGCTGCAGCCGCTGTGTCTCGCGCACCAGCGTGGAGTAGTAGACCTGCTTGCGTTCCTCGCTGGGCACGCGCCCGAGTTCTAGAATTTCCGAGAGCTGGCGTATAGAGGTCAGCGGCGAGCGGAATTCGTGGGAAACGGTGGAGACGAAATCGCTCTGCATGCGCGATACTTCCATTTCCCGGCGGATGGCGCGGGCGATGAAGTAGGTGCCGGCAGCCAAAAATAGCACCATCACTCCCATGCCGAGGAGGAGGAAGCGCTGGCTCTCGGGAAGTCCGGCGCCCGGAGGATTGGGAGCGCCGTTGACGTACAGCGTCCAAGGCAGCTTGCTTTCGGCGGCCGGACGTATGGCGGCGCGGTCGGTGCGGTCGCGGCGGCCGAAGACCACGCGG
>JBDTPR010000758.1:0-3310 GCA_039932635.1 Candidatus Solibacter sp. | reverse complement strand
CTGTCGAACATGCTCGGCACACAAAAAAAACCGGGCGGCCCGAAGGCCGCCCGGCTGGCACTACTGGTACAGGGTCGAACTACCTTACGAACACCGAGATAGTCGCGCTCACCGTCTGACCTCCAGGCCCGTAAGCCGTCAAGGTGTAGACCGAGTTGGTGATCGGAGTGACCGTCTTGCTGTCGTTCGGACCGAGCGTCTGCGCACCGAGCTCGCTGCCGATCAGCACCACCGAAGTGGCATTCTGAGTCGTCCACGAGAGGACCACCGGGTTACCGGCCGCCGTCGAAGTGACCGGGCTGGCGGTGAACGAGGTGATCTTCACGGCGCCCACGTTGACCGTTACGTTGGCCTGAATCTGGCCGGTGGCATTGGTCGCGGTGAGAGTGTAGGTGGTGGTTGCGCTGGGGCTGACCGTGGCGCAATCGTTGGCGTTGAGGTTGCTGCCCACGCCCGGATCGATGTTGATCGCCGTGGCGCCCGTAACCTGCCAGCACAGCTTGGTAGAGCTGCCGGAATCGATTGTGGTCGGGGTGGCCACGAAGACTACAACCTGCGGGATGCTACCCGACGCCACCGTGATGGTGATGGGAGCGGTTACCGTCTTGCCGTCGCCGGAGGTGGCCGACAACGTGTAAGTGGTGGTCTGCGCCGGCGACACGGTAGTGCTGCCGTTCGCCGTGACCGAGCCTACGCCGCTGATCGAAACCTGCGTCGCGCCCGTGGTGGTCCAGCTTAGCGTCGATTGCTCGCCCGGCTTGATGTTGAGCGGGCTGCCTTCGAAGCGAACGATCTGCGGATTGCCCGGTACATTCGTCGTGGGACCGACCGTGACCGTGGTGGTGGCAGTGATGTTGCCGGAGGGGCCGACTGCCGTCAAGGTGTACGTGGTAGTAGCTGTGGGCGAAACCGTAGTGGAACCGGTGGCCGCGACGTTACCTATGCCGTTGTTGATGGAAACGCTGCTCGCGCCCTGTACCAGCCAGGTCAGCGTGGACTGTTGTCCCGCCGAGATCTGGCTCGGAGTGGCGTCGAAGCGTACTACCTGCGCCGCGTTCGGGGCGGTGCTGGTGACGCGCGTGGTGGCGCTGGCCGACAGGCCGCCCGAATCCGTCACCGACAAGCGGAAGACGTAAGTCTGTCCGACGACGGCCGTGAAGGTGGTCTTGGCCGCCGTGGGGGCACCCAGTGTTACCGCGGCGCCGCCGATCTGCGACCACGAATAGGTGATGGCATCGCCATCCGGATCGTACGACCCGGAGCCATCCAGGGTAACCGTGCCGGCAGCTGCGCCGACCTGGTCGGGACCAGCGTTCGCCACAGGCGCCGAGTTGCCGACGCGCCGCGTCAGCAGTTCATAACGTACGCGCGGAACATCCATGGGGACCGGGGTCTTGGTCTTGGCGTATTCCTTGGGGTGGATGTAGTTTCCAACCTGGAAGCCAAATACCACGCGTCCGCTGTCCTTGGGACCGAGCAGGCTTTCGTTCAAGCCTAATTCCGCGGTGAAAGCCACGTGTTCGTTCAGAGGCTGCACCAGTTTGACGGCGCCGCCAGGACGATCGTTGCCATCCGAGTGACGGCGAAGGTAACCGAGGTTGCCTTCCATGTAAGCATTGCCCCAGACGCCGACCAATGCGCTAAAGCCGGTCTGATCGACGACGCGGGCATAGGTCTGAATGAAACTCTGCGGCCCGAGTTGCACCTGATTCAGAGTGGCGTAATTCTTGAAGCCCTTGGTGGTGAACAGACCGATGCGGCCGCGGCCGAAGATGTAATCGACCATGAACGCGGCCTGGCCGAGTCCGCCGCCGGATTGATAATCCTTGAAGTTGAGGTACTTGAAGCTGCCGAAGGCGCCGGCCTGGATGTTGCCCCAGCGGTTAACCAAGCCGAGGTCGAACTGGCCTTCCTGACGGCCCGAGTAGTAGCTGTACTCGCCCTGCGCCTGTACCGCGTGCGTGCCATCTCCGCCGAACGGAGAGAAGAACTGAGCGCGCCCGTTGAAGTTGAAGTTGCCGGTGCGCGACGGCCCGAAGGTGGGTCCGATGTTGACGCCCACGATGGAGAACTTCTTGTTGCGCTTCTGCGCTTCATCCACCGCGCCGATGGCTTCGGTGTGTGCAATATCCTGCGTCTGCGAAGAGGTTAGAGGCTTGGGCAGACCGGCGACCTGATCTCTCAGCGCATTGTGCTGATTGCGAAGATCGGTGACCTCGGTGCGCAGCTTATCGTTGTCGCCCTGCAGACCCTTCATCGCCGCCAGAATATCGTCCAGCTTATCGAGGCGTTTCAGAATCTGCGCGCAGCATTCTTCCTGCTTTTTCGCCATCGCGTCGAGCTTGTCGTTCCACGCTTTGATGACCTCGTTGATGCCGCCTTCCTTGACAAGTGCTCCGTTGGCGCCGCTCAACGCGACGTCCACCCGGCGGTTCATGAAACGGCCTTCCTTGGTCTTGTTGTCAACTTCCGGCGCGCGCTTGCCATTGCCCGCCGTAGTGACCTGATTGTCCGCTACGCCGTACTTCACCAGGAACGCCTTCACGGCTTCGGCGCGCTTCATTGCAAGCTTTTCGTTATATCCTGCGGAGCCCACGTAGTCGGTGTGTCCGGTAACCTTGACGCGATAATCGCGGTGCTGGCTCAGTAGCTCTGCAAGTCGCAGAAGGCTGGGGTATCCATCAGACAAGATAGAAGAATTGAATTCAAAGTTAATTTCCTCCCAATCGTCCTTGGTTTGACCGCCCGTGTTCAGCCCCTGGGCAAACAGACTAGAGGCCAATAAGCCCATCGCGCCTATCGCTGCTAGTTTCTTCATTGTGTTGTAACTCTCCTCAGCGTTATCCACATGTGCTGGAACGTTGCAATTAATTCGCCCCGGACCGCGCGACTTTATTTATGTCGCTACAACCGGAGCCTCCTACCCGAAACTCCACTAGCATTAGGATACACCGGAAATTCTTTCCATCTACCACAAATCTCGACTCTTAGTATCTGGTACCCGGTGTGCGGCAGTACAGAAGCCATCCGAAAGTGCGACAATAATCGAGTGAAGCTGCCGGACGGGCAGTCGCCGCCGGGCGTTCGCGCTCCGGTGGAGGAAAGTCCGGTCTCCACAGGGCAGCGTGCCGGCTAACGGCCGGGCGGGTTCGCAAGGGCTCGACGGATAGTGCCACAGAAAATATACCGCCTCGCCGAAAGGTGGGGTAAGGGTGAAATGGTGCGGTAAGAGCGCACCGCGGCAGGAGTAATTCTGCCGGCAGGGAAAACCCCACGCGGAGCAAGACCAAATAGGGGAGGAGGGACGGCC
>JBDTPR010000757.1:0-3313 GCA_039932635.1 Candidatus Solibacter sp. | reverse complement strand
TGGAGAATTCGATCAAACACGGTTTAAGAAGTAAGGTGGAGGGCGGTACAATCCGGATTCGGACTTATCGCACCACCAGTACCTTGCATCTGCTGGTGGAAGACGATGGGGTGGGGATTCCGGAAGAAAAGCTGGCGACCCTGATGGATCGGGGAATCGGCGTGAACAACGTGCACGAGCGCCTCAAAGTGCTGTTCGGGGGCGAGTACCGGATGTGGATTGACAGCGAGCCCGGTAAAGGCGCGCGCATACAAATTGAGGTGCCGGAATTGCAGAGTGCGCCGGTCATCTAAGGAGCGATTTTGAGCAGACTGGAAGAAGCTGTCGAATGGCCGGTAAGCGCCATGCCCAACACGTTGGCGGAGCGCACTCGGCGCGTCTATGACCGGCTCGCCGCGGTTTATCCGGTGTCGACCATGTTCTTTCACTCGCGCGCGCATCGTTGCGCGCTGGGGGAAAGCGGATTGCGCGACGGGATGAATGTGCTTGAAGTGGCCACCGGGAGCGGGGAAATGTTCCGCCGCCTGGTGCGCGCCAACACCACCGGCACCACCGTGGGAGTCGATCTGTCGCCCAACATGGCGGCACGCACACAGCGCACCGCCCGCGAGAAATTCCCGCAGGCGAGAGCCCACTGCCAGGCGGTAGACGCCAGGCATATGCCGTTCCGCAACGAGAGCTTCGACGCCATATTCTGCTGCTATCTACTGGAACTGCTGTCGGCCGACGATATCGTGCGCACGCTGGCCGAGTTTCGCCGCATTCTGCGCGAACGGGGCAATCTTACGCTGGTGCTGATCGGGCAGAACACGGCGTCGTTCAACGCGGTGTATAAGGTTTTGGGCAAAGTGGCTCCCGCCTTCTGGGGACGGCAGGTGGAGCAGCGGGTCCCGGAACTCATCCAGGCGGCGCGCTTTAAAATCCTGCAGGACCGCATGGTGCGGCAAACGTTTTACCCCTCGCGCGTGTTGGTCGCAAAACGGTAGAATAAGTACATCCGCATGAGGGTGTCGCACACTATTCTGTGGTCGGTCGCGCTGTCCGGAATCTGGCCGGTCTGCCAGGCGCAGACGCTGGCAGCGCCGCCCGCGCCGAATATCACGCTCTCCACGCGTTTCGCCACGCCCCTGAGCTACGAAACCGCACTGACGCGACTGGGCGGCTACTATCAGGAACAGGTGGGCCGCATTCTGCCCCTCACCCTGCCCGAAATCGGACCCATGCGCCACTTCGAAGTGTGGCACGACATGTTCCTGTTTTTCGAGCTTGGGCTAAAGGGAATGAACGTCACCGTCATTCGCCCTACGGAGAGCCTCGGCAACCGCCTCGTGAAGACCTGGATGCAGGAGGTAGCCGGCCGCCTGGAAGCCGAGTTACCGCTCGAGTTCAAGGAAGAGCCTGCTCTTTTTAAAATGGAGGCCGATCTGTTCGCCTCGCGTAGGGACATGGCCCGCGCCTTCAAGTCCGATGCAACGATGAAAGCCATTCCCACATGGGAACATGCCGGGCTGATGGTGTCCGCCGCTCCCCTGGCGTGGGTCGTTCTCGCGCCCTCCCGCAATCACGGGGTGCATCGCGTAAAAATCGAAGCCGGGAATCCGGCGGATGCCAGGCAACTGCTGGCCAAATTGACTCAGGAGATCCAGAAGCCCGGCATCTATGCGGTGTACTCCGAGGAAGCCGAACTCGATCAGGAAATTCGGGAACTGGCGGGCGGCCAATCCGCCGAGGTTGCCGCCACCACGCCGGGCGCCTACATTCCGAATCCGGATCAGAAATATCTGGAAGGCAAGGTGCGGGCCGAACCCGAAATGGCGAAGCGTACGGCGGCCGCGCAGGACCAGTTCGCAGTGCGCTGCCGCCTGGAAAAGGCTTACCGCAAACTTACGCTTGATTGGAGCGAACTCACCGGGTACGCGCGAATCTCCGGCCGGTATGAGGCCGAGCGCGCCGTTGCGCAGACCGCACTCCTGGCTCCGAAACCGTCGCTGCCAAGCGCTCCCCCGGTTACTCTGCGCGCCAGATTATCTTTGCTGCAACCCGGCGCTTACCGGGTGCGCCTGGAGGCCGAAGATGTCGATGGCCGTACCGTGCGCATCGATGAGCGCAGTTACTGGTTTGACGGTAAAGTATTCGAGGAACTGTAGGCCACCCGCTTGTCCCTGCGCATCACCATTTCAAAGGAGAACTACCTGAAGGCCATCGCCGAGGCGGAGAGCGAAGGCGAGGTCGTCAAGGCCGTCACGCTAGTGCGCTGGCTGGGCGTTTCGGCGCCCGCCGTCACCATGGCCATCAAACGCCTGCGGCGCGACGTGCTGATCGCTGTTGGCAAGGAAGGGCAACTGACGCTGACTCCGGCGGGGCGCGATATTGCCAACCGGATTTTGAATCGTCACCACCTGATCGAACGCATGCTGACCGAGATCTTCGGCCTGGAGTGGTACAAAGTGCACGACGAGGCCGAGCAACTGGAGCATGCCGTGTCGGCCGATTTCGAAAGCAAGCTGATCGAAAAGTTGGGCACGTCACGCGAATGCCCGCACGGCAATCAAGTGGGATTGGAATCGCCCGCCCAGCGTCGCCGCCGCGGACTGCGGACGCTTGAGGAAGCCAGGACCGGCCAGCGCCTGATCGTGGCCAGTGTCTTCGAACGCGATCGCGAACTGCTGGAGTATCTGGATCAAGCCGGCATCCGTCCAGGAGTGCAGGTGGAAGTGGCGTCCACCGGCGCCGAGATCCAACTGGTGGCTGAAGGACGCGCTACTCAAATCCACCGCGCCGCCGCCGCCAAAGTTTGGGTACGTCCCGCATAGAAAACGGCGGGCGCAACCCGCTAGAATGGTCACTATCCATGAGAGTCGGAATGATCGGCACGGGCGCGATTTCGCACAAACACGCCCAAGCCTATAAAAATATCGGGTTTGAACTGACCGTGTGCACGGACATCTACGAGCCTGGCGGACGCCGTTTCGCCGAGCAGTACGGCTGCGAATTCGTGTCCACGTTCGAAGAGGTCTGCCGCCATCCCAAGGTGGATTACGTCGACGTCTGCACGTTCCCCGATTTCCGGTTGCAGCCGATCGCGCTGTGCGCGGAGACCGGCAAGCACGTGCAGGTACAGAAACCGCTTTCCACCACGCTGGCAGCGGCGCGCGAGATGGTGGAAGTGGCGCGCAAGGGCGGGATCACGCTGGGCGTGGTGAGCCAGCATCGCTTCGACGACGCCAGCTTATTCCTGGCCAAGGCGATTGCGGACGGCCGGCTCGGCAAAATCTTGCAAGCCGATTGCTACGTGAAGTGGTTCCGTTCGGCG
>JBDTPR010000756.1:0-3314 GCA_039932635.1 Candidatus Solibacter sp. | reverse complement strand
CCCCGACTACACGCCGGTTTATCCCGACGATTGCGCTCCCTCACGGTCGCGGCTCCGATTGGGGCTCGCAGTTATGTACGGTAAGGGAGTTACGGGTTATTTCACCCGGAAGCCGGGTTTCACCGGCAGGCGGGTTCCTCGTTTGAAACCTCCTGGGAGTTTCAATTCCACCAGCCAGAATTTCCCCGCCCGACGCATGTCTGAAATGCGGCCCGTCACCTTCTGCCCATCCTTCGTCGTGACCGTGAAGGGGTCGCCGATGGCCGCGTCCTCTCCGATCTCTTCATCCAAAGTTGCGGGCGCAGTTATCGCGGTGGTGGCGCCTTCCGGACGTTGCGGCGTTGCCACAACATCCGCCGCTCCGTAGAACACCGTGGCGCTGCCTGCGTAGCGGTGATACTGATCGAAGGTCGAGCGATTCATCATCTCGCTGCCGTCGCGGTCGCGCAGCATCAACTCCGACGTGCCGGGCACCACGAATTCCACGTCGCCGATGCGCGCGCGACGGTACACCGTGGTCTCGCGCGTAGCCGCCACTCGCACCGACCGCGGCGGATCGTCCACGCGCACTTCGAGGCGCAGGATATCCAGCGTCGCCGCGTCGAACCACGCTGAGCCCACCAGCGGTACCGGCGCACTGCCGCTCCCGGTGGAAAGTGCGTAGCCGCTGCGCACCATCGGGATCTCGAAATCCAGGCGCACGCAGGCAGCGTCGTCGCATTTCTCCTCCTTGGGTGCGCCGAATTGTGCCACCTCGCGGACGAAGAGATTCTTGACGTGAAGCGCGTAGCTGCCGTTGGACACCATGCCGTGCCCGGGGAGGAGGTCCTCGATGCCGGATTCGAAGCGGGCATCGCCGGGCCAGGAGTAAAGTTCCTGGCCGCTGGTGTAGGCGACCTCCAGACGCAGACGGTCGTTCAATTCAAAATCTGCACGCGGCTTTACGCGCCGGAAACGTTCCAGAGTGATGCGGGAAGTATAGTCGGGCAAATGGGCCACATACTCGCGCATGTGGTCGCGGAGACGGTTGACCTGCGCGGCCCCAGTTGCCTGGAAAGCGGCGGCACTGGAGCAGGCCGCGGCACAGGCCAGGATCAGACTCCGGCACTGTGCGCCAGGCACTAAAAGTCGTCTTCTTCCTTCTTCTTGCCTTTGCGGCGCATGATGATGACTCCGACCAGAGCGAGCGCCAGAATCCCTGCCACGAGCTGTACCGTACCTTGCGTCATAGTTTGCTCCGTGTGCTTCCGAATCGGAAGTATAAAACAAAAGCATCTCTGTATGCCAGTATACGAAGGCAGAATCCCGTCTGGCGGGCGGCACATCTAATGCGTGTGGAACCTCAAAGCGGTGCGACTCATCGGGTGGTCATCGTGGGTGGAGGCTTTGGCGGGTTGAATGTTGCCAAAGCACTGGGGGATACGCCGGTAAAAGTCAGCGTTATCGACCGGCGCAATTTCCACCTGTTCCAACCGCTGCTCTATCAGGTGGCGACCGGCGGACTCTCACCCGGCGAGATCGCGTCCCCGCTTCGCGTCGTGCTCAAGAACAACGCTAATACCGAGGTGCTGCTGGGCGAAGTGACCGACATCGATGCGGCGAGCCGCAGGGTGTACCTGCGCGACGGAGAAGTATCCTACGACACGTTAATCGTAGCCACCGGAGCTACGCACCACTACTTCGGCAACGACCAGTGGGAGCAGTTTGCGCCTGGCCTGAAGACCATCGAGAACGCCACCGAAATCCGCAGCCGCCTGCTGCTGGCCTTCGAGCGCGCCGAGCGCTCGACCGACCCGGCGGAACGGCGCGCGTGGCTGAACTTCGTGATCGTGGGCGGCGGTCCGACGGGCGTCGAACTGGCGGGCGCTCTCGGCGAGATTGCCAATGATACGGTGCGCCACGACTTCCGGCACATCAATCCGCGAGAGGCCGCGATCCTGCTGGTGGAAGGCGAATCGCGCGTCCTGCCCAACTTCCCGCCCGACCTTTCCGAGAAGGCCGAGAAGCAATTGATCGCACTCGGCGTGCGCGCGCGCAACAGCGCCCGGGTGACACAGATCGATGCCGACGGCGTCACGGTTACGGTGGGTGGCAAGGAAGAGCGGATCGCGACGCACACAGTCCTGTGGGCGGCCGGCGTGCGCGCCTCGTCTCTGGGGAAAGTGCTGGCCGAACGGGCGGGCGCGCAACTGGACCGCGCCGGGCGCGTGGTGGTGGAGCCAGACATGAGCATCGCGGGCCACCCGGAAATCTTCGTGATCGGCGATCTTTCCAGCTTCACGCACCAGGGAGGCAAACCGCTCCCCGGCGTGGCTCCGGTAGCCATGCAGCAGGGCAGCTATGTGGCGAAACTGATCGGGGGGCGCGTGACCGGCGGGTCGCCGCCACCCGCGTTCCACTACTTCAACAAGGGCAATCTGGCCACCATCGGCCGCAACAAAGCGGTGGCCGAATTCGGCAAGGTGCATATCTCCGGATTCTTCGCGTGGTTCACCTGGGTGTTCGTCCACCTGATGTACCTGGTGGAGTTCGAGAACCGGGTGCTGGTGTTTGTGGAGTGGGTGTACAACTACATCACGCGCAATCGCGGCGCGCGCCTGATTACCGGCGGCAAACCGTAGCGCGGCTACTTATCGGTGTCGGGGGCGAAGGTGATGTTGCTCTCGATCTGGAACTTGCGGTAGTTGCGGAAGTCGATGGTGTTCTCGGCCACCAGGCGGCCGCTGCGCGTCTTGGAGTAGGCGTGCACCGGAAGTAGGAAGGGCTTCCCGCCGACATCGGCGTAATCGTATTCCACCCAGCTATCGTTGGCGTTGATGGGGAACGTGCTGGGAATCTCCGCCGTTTGGGTAAAGCGGAGCACCATGCGGGTCTCTTCGTCCACCAACACCTCGCCATGGTAGGGGACCACGATGGCGTTGGGACCTTTGGAATCGGCGCCGTACTGGATTAGATAGTTGGTGTGCTCCTGCGCGATGCGGTAGGTGAAGCGAGCCACCTTGCGCTTGTGCATGGTACCCCAGCCTTTCCATTTGAAATCGGCGTGAGAGCGGGGATCGAACACGGCGAAGAGGCGGGTGCCGAATTCGCCGGTGGAGAGCGAGCCGCCCACGCTCAGGAAATCCACCATCGTGTCCTTATTATTGATCTGCATCAGCTTGTAATCTTCCTTGTGATCGGAATAGCTGAGCCTGACGGTGAGTTTGTCGAGCGCGCGCCAGCGTCCGTCGCCGCGCATATCCTGGGACCTCTGCACGATTTGGGTGCAGAGGAAATCGGGTAGCGAGTTGGAATAGTTGAGCGCCGTCTGGCGT
>JBDTPR010000755.1:0-3314 GCA_039932635.1 Candidatus Solibacter sp. | reverse complement strand
CTGGGAGAAAGAGTTCGACCGCGAACGCGCGACTCGCGTGCTTAATGGCGAAATCGACGTGGAGGATCTGGATCCGCTGCTGAGTGAAGGGCACGTCCGGTAGCGGCGTTCACAGCGTGTACGTGTGGAAGATATACAGGTAATTGGGGCCGATGCCGGGCGTAGTCTTGCGAAGAAATTCGCCCGAAAAAACATGGCCGCCGCCCGCGCCAAATTGGAAGTGACGGTACTTGTACGTGCCGAAGACGTCGGTCTCCTGGCCCACGTGGCGGCCCGCGGTCCCGTTGGGAGAGCGGACAAGCGGCCGGCCGGCAAGGCCGTAAAGACTGTCCTTGACATTCGCCAGCCAGAGATTGTCGTACATGAAGTTGATGGCCAGCGACTTGGTCAGCCCATAGGTCGCCTGGGCCCGCGGGTTGTGAATATTACGCCAGCCGAACAGGTCTTGGTGGCCCAATTTATCGTGATTGGCGGAGTAGAGCTGGTCGAACGTCCCGGAGCGTCGCGGGTCGGCGGGATTCGCAGTACCGGACGCGAATTTGTATTCCATCAGGATATCGAGCGGGCGGCCGGCCAGAGTCCAGCGCCGGCTGAGGGAGGCGAACCAGCCTTCCGCCGCAAGATGCGCCGGTCCAACCTTGCCCCGCTGGAGCGCTGCTTCCAAACTGTACTTCACGCCGTCGCCAATGGGTCCGGCGAGGCGAAAACCATAGGTGTTGATGCCGATTTTGTCCGTGCCATCTTTTGAAGAGCCACCGTTGAAACCGCCCGGATGATTCTGATCGCGGCGCAGCACGTAGAACTCCAGCAACTCCGTCTTGTAGAAATTGGGGAAGGAGTTGTAAGTGCCCCATACGCGGTCGCCGAGGACAGGATGATTGAACTCGCCGATGCGCACCTTGACCGGGGAGACGGCGAGAAATTCCAGGCGCATGCGCGGCGATCGCCAGTAGACACGCGCCTGATCGTAAGTGCGCGCCAGGTTGCCCCATTGCGGCGTACCGATCAGGCGCCCCTCACCGTAGTTGAGCATCATGCGGCCGACGTTGAGGCCGAAGCCCGTCTTGTGCGCAGGGAAAAGTTCGATGTAACCCTCGTGCCAGTCGAATGGATCGCGCACATTGTTGGGCGCGTTTTCGCCGTACCAGGGCGCGCGCGAATCCTGTGCCATGCCGGATAACTTCAGCCACGAAGCGGGAGTGAAGTTCAGTCCGACGCGGGTGCGAATCAGGCCGGTTGCAACATCGGGGTCGGCGCCGAAGTTCGTGCCGGTGCGGATTTCATATCGCCCCTTCTGCTCGAAACTCAAGGTGAGCTTTTTGTCGGTGGCGTTGGAAAGTCCCGCGGCTGCGTTGCCCAACACATCCCATTCCTGCGCGGAACAGGGCACGGCAAGGCACGCGAGGACGAGAGCCGAACAGAGCTTCAGACCTAAGCACCGGTGGGGCACGAAATCTTTTATACCGGCTGCTTCTGCGGAATCTTCAGCAACGGACGCAGTTTCTCCAGAGCCGCTTCCGGGGTGATGCCATACCTGGCGCGCAGCGGTTCCAGCTTGCCGTGCTCGATGAACTGATCGGGCCATCCGACGCGGACCACGGGCGTAGCCAGCCCCATGACGTTCAACTCTTCCAACACGGCGCTGCCGAAGCCACCGCGCAGGACATGATCTTCGAGCGTCACGATGACCTCCGCGGAGCGCGCGAAAAATTCGAGCATCTCGACGTCAATGGGCTTGGTGAAACGCGCGTTGATCACGGCCGCGGAAACGCCCTCGCCTTCCAGCTTACGGGCCAGTTCCTCGGCCATCGGCACCAACGCTCCCAGCGCGAAGATGGCGACGCGATCGTGGCTGCTGTGCTGCAGCAACTCCGCCTTCCCCACGGGAATGGCGCGCGGCACATCCTTAACCGGCGTGCCCGGACCGAGACCGCGCGGATAGCGCACCGCGATGGGACCATTCCATTGCTTGGCGGTAAACAGCATGTCGGCCAGTTCGTCCTCGTCCTTGGGGACCATGTGGACGAGGTTTGGAATCGAGCGCAGATAGCTGATATCGAACAGGCCGTGGTGCGTGGGCCCGTCGTCGGCCGAGAGGCTGCCGCGATCCATACAGAAAACCACCGGCAGATTCTGCAGGCAGACATCGTGCACAATGGGGTCGAAGGCGCGCTGGAGGAAGGTGGAGTAGATCGCGCAGAAGGGCTTGAAACCCTTAGTGGCAAGGCCTGCGGCGAACAGCACCGCGTGCTCCTCGGCGATGCCCACGTCGAAATACTTGTCGGGGTGATGCGGTTGGAAACGGTCGAGCCCGGTGCCATTGGGCATGGCCGCGGTGATGGCCACCACTTTGGGATCGCTATCGGCGAGCTTCACCAAGGTATCGGCGAAGACTTCGGAGTAAGTGCGCCGGCCGAGCGGCTTGGTCTCTCCGGTCTCGGGATCGTACGGCCCCAGGCCGTGAAATTTCTTCTGCTTCTGCATGGCGGGCTCGAAGCCCTTGCCTTTTTGCGTAAGCACGTGCAGCAGCACGGGACGGTCCTGCTTTTTCAGAAATTCGAAAGTCTTGATCAGCGTGGCGGTATCGTGGCCGTCGATCGGGCCGTAATATTTCAGACCGAGCTCTTCGAAGATGACCGAGGGCCACAGCATTCCCTTGGCGACTTCTTCCGCCTTGCGAGCCATGCGCAGAGCTTTGACGCCGCCCATCTTCTCCACCAGTTTGCCGGCGGCTTCATGCAGATAGTCGAAGCGCGGGCTGGTGACGATCTTATTCAGATAGGTGGCAATGGCGCCCACATTCTTGTCGATGGACCACTCGTTATCGTTGAGCACCACGATGAGGCGCTTGGTGTGGTGGGCAATGTTGTTGAGCGCCTCGTAACTGATGCCGCAGGTGAAGGCCGCATCGCCGGCAACCGCGACCACGTGTTCCTTGCCACCCGTTTTGTCGCGCGCCACCGCCATGCCGAGCGCTGCGGAAAGCGCCGTGCCGGCGTGACCGGCGCCGTAGCAATCGTGCTCACTTTCGGTGCGCAGCATGAAGCCGTTGAGACCGCCGGGAGTGCGAATGGTCTCGAACTGCTTCTGCCTTCCGGTGAGCAGTTTGTGCACGTAGGCCTGATGGCTGACGTCGAAGAGGAAACTATCGGCGGGGGTATTGAAGACGTAGTGCAGCGCGAGCGTCAACTCCACCACGCCGAGGTTCGGCCCCAGATGCCCGCCGTTGTTGGAGAGCACCGTGATCATCCGTTCCCGGATCTCACCGGCGAGTTGATCCAGTTCCGGAGGCGTGAGTTTCTTGACCTGCTCGG
>JBDTPR010000754.1:0-3322 GCA_039932635.1 Candidatus Solibacter sp. | reverse complement strand
GGCCGGAGACGCGCCCCTGCTCAGTTTCAACAAGCGGACGAGCGCCCGTCACAGTGATGCGGTCGCTGACCACGCCCAGTTCCAGGGCGAAGTCGGCACGGATTGTTTCGGTGGTATCGAGAGTAATCGAGTCTCGATTGGCTGTGCGAAATCCTGCTTTTTCAATCGTCACCCGGTACTTGCCGGGGGCCAGGCTAAGCACGCGATAACCTCCATCTTCAAGCGTGGTCACATTTCGTACGACCCCTGTGGCCAAATGGGTAACAGTAACGGAGGCATTGGCGACCGCGCCACCTGAAGCGTCGGTAACGGAGCCTTGGATCGCGCTACTAAATTGCGCTACCAGACTCCCAGGAAAGGAAAGCGCCAGAAAGCAAATCAGACAGAGAAATTTCGACATGGTTCACTCCTTTAAAAAATATATGGGGATCAGTGCCCGATGTCAATATCTAATATCTCAGATGTCGCAAATTGGCGGAGTTCGGCGTGACATAGTTCGGCTTCGGGAAGCAGCTCAGGATCTTCCCCGCGACCGGGTTCAAACGGTTTTGCGGAATCTGGTTTCCCGGAAACGAGAGCTTCTGGCAATTGAAGTTTTCAGCGGGGGCATCCGCGTCAAGGGATAACGACCGCTCCGTCAATGGTGCGGTCGGTCTGGTAAGCTCCTCCGTTGCGCGGTTCGCCAATCGGGTATTTGGCAGCAATCTCCTCGTTAATGTCGATGCCTAGTCCGGGGCGGCCGCTGCCGTAGAGGTACCCTTTGCGGAGCTCGGCCGCGCCGGGAAACATCTCGTGCACGAGCGGCGGGTAGTGGTTCTCTTCCTGAATTCCGAAGGCCGCGCTCGATATGTCCACGTGATAAGCGGCCAACTGATTGACCGGGTCGTTTTCGCCGCCCTCCTGCCATGCGGTTTTTACGCCGCAGATCTCGCAGAGGGTGGCGATTTTCTTCGCTTGGCTAATACCGCCGATGGCCGTGACGCGCGTCCGGATAAAATCGATGCTCCGCTCCATAATCAGCGGGTAATATTCGAGCGGATTGGAAAATACCTCGCCTACCGCCTGTGGCGTCGCGCAGACCTTGCGGACCTCCTTGTACCATGACAGGTGCTCCGGCCCCAGCAGATCCTCCACGAAGTACATCTGGAAAGGCTCCATCCGCTTGGAGAACAAAACCGCGTTCGAGCCTGTCAGGTGCGAGTGCACATCGTGCAGCAGTTTCGGGCCGAAACCGACCTTGGAGCGGATATAGTCGAAGACACGGGGAATCGTGTCGACATACAAATCTTCGTCGAACGCCCACCCCGTGTAGCCGCCTTCCGGCCGGTTGCCTTCGTTGGGCCGCAGAAAACCTCCCCCGCCGTAGCCCCCTTCTCCGTATTGCACGCGGACGTGACGATAACCGCTTTCCATTGACTTGACTACGCTCTCCGTGGCCTGCTCCTTAGTGCGTCCGCCCGCGTGGTCGTAGCAGGCGACGGCGTCGTGTGCTCGCCCGCCCAGCATCTCGTAAACCGGCATGCCCGCCCGCTTGCCTTTGATGTCCCAGAGCGCCTCGTCCATGGCCCCCAGGACCTTGTTGTTGACCGGGCCGCCGCGCCAATACGTCTTGAAGTTGGCGCTGCGCCACAGGTCCTCGATGCGGTCGGGATCTTTGCCGAGGAGCCACGGTTTGAGGTTCTTCTCCAGCGCGCGATGACGGCCGCGGTCTGATAGTTGTCGTTGGCCGACCCGATGCCGTAAAGGCCGGGCTCGCTGGTGATGATTTTGAGGAACACCCAGCGCGCGTTGCGGCCGCCGCTGGTCGTGATCACCTTGACGTCTTTGATGGTCAGCGGCGGCAGCCCCTTCGTCCGGTCGCTGGTTTGCTGAGCGAGCGCCGCCGGCACCACCGGCGCCGCCAGCAGGGACTTCCACAGATCGCGTCGTCTCATCGGTATCCTCCTATCCCCACCACTGCTCGCCGGGCGCGAGTCGCGTGCGAACGTAGTCTTCATTCAACTCGACTCCCAGGCCGGGCTTCTCGAACAGTTGAAACCGTCCATCCTTCACCAGCGGCCCATCCGCGATCACCATTCTCGACCACTCGGGGCTTATGGCCGCACTCTCGTGCGCCTTGAAGTCGCGAATGGACGCGGCACAGTGAACCGAAGCCATCGCGCCCAGCGGGCTGGCGACGTTATGCGCACACACCGGCATATAGAAGATGTCGGCCAGGTCCGCGATCTTCTTCGATTCGAGCAGACCGCCCGCCTTGGGTATATCGATCTGGATGATATGGCAGCCGCCGTTCACGATGAAGGGCTTGAACCCGTGCCGCGTATAGAGATTCTCGCCGGTTAGGATTGGCGTGGGCGACTGCGCGGTGAGTCTGGTCCACGATTCCGAGTAGTCCGGCGGCATCGGATCTTCCAGCCACCAGGGTTTGGACGGCGCCACCGCGCGAGCCAAGGCCAGCGCATCCGGCCAGTCGAACTCCCAGTGGCAATGGACCGCAAACTCGTACCCGTCTCCCATCACGTCGCGCAGTTCCGCAAATCCCTTGGCATTTGCCGTCAAGTCGTCCGCGCTGAGATGGCGGCTATACGGCTCATTGGAATCGCGCTTGCGCGCAAATCCAGTTTTGATCGCGGTGAATCCGAACGGGTGAGTTTTCAGTTCGTCCACGAATTTCCGGATCGATTGCGGCGACGTGACGTTGGGTCCCGCCGTCCAGTAGGCGCGCACGCTGTTGCGGTGCTTGCCCCCCAGGAGTTCGTAGACGGGAGCGTCCAGAATCTTGCCCGCCAAGTCCCAGAGTGCGATCTCGACCCCACTGATTGCGGTCACGGTGACGCCGCCCGTTGATCCCGCCCCGCCGGTTTGCTGCACCATCTTCGTATACAGCCGGTCGATGGCCAGCGGGTCTTCGCCGATCAGCGCGCGCCGCAGGTAGGTCAGCATCATATCCTTGATGCCGCCTCCCCAGTAGGACTCGCCGATGCCCGAAATGCCCGCGTCGGTTTCGATCTTTACCATGGGGTGCTGAAGGCTGACTCCGCGCACCAGCATCACCTTCAAGTCCGTGATCTTAACTTTCTTGCGCAACGGAGCGGCGCGCGCGTGGTAGCGCTCGAGAAAGGCGGGCATGGCGGCCGCAAGCGTTGCGGCTTTCAGGAAAGTGCGGCGGTTCATCTCAGTTCTCATATCGAATCATCCCCTTGTCGTTAGTTTTCGAAGCTATTCGCGGACGCCAGCAAGACCGCGGTGCCAGGGTGACTTTGGCATGGAGGAGGTTGAGGGTGATCACCACCACCGCGTCGATATTCTTCCGCTCGGCGAG
>JBDTPR010000753.1:0-3324 GCA_039932635.1 Candidatus Solibacter sp. | reverse complement strand
CACGCCGGGCAGGCTGTCGATGTGGACCTCTTTCAGATTCGGCAGTGTGGCCAGGTACGGCAGTCCGGCATCGGTGGGGCCGTTGCACTCGTAGAATTCGATCTGCTCCAGCGAGGGCATGCGCCCCAGGATTGCCAGGCTACGGTCGGTGATCTGCGTGAGGCCCGCGTAGTAATACTTCAGCGGCAGGCCGGCGATCTGCTCCGTGGCCGCGTCTCCGGTCTCGCGGCAGTACATGCAGGTGAGCCGCTCCAGTTGGCGGCAGCCTCCGATGTGACGGAAGCCTGCGTCGGTGAAGCCGATGGGCGTGAGTTCCCGCAGTGACGGAAAGCTGGGGAGAGTGGCCAGCGCTGCGTCATCCACATTCTTGCAACTGATTCCGAAGCCGCGCAGAGCCGGCATCTTCGAAAGCGCGACGAAGCCGCGACTGCCGAAGTGCGGGCATTCCCTGCCCCAAATGGATTCGAGCGATTGCGATTTCGAGAGCGCTTCGAAGCCTTCGTCGGTGGCCGCCGATTCCTGTATGCGCAGGCGGCGCAAACGCGGGATCGCCGCGATGTGGCGCATCGCTGCGTCGCTACTCAACTCGCCGTCGGCGCCCAGCATCGCCAGATTGGGCATGCCGGTGAGATGCGCGAAGCCTTCCGGCGTAATGCCGCTGACATGCCAGAAGAGGTCGAGTTCGAAGACGCCTTCCAGCCCGGCAAGGCCCGCCAAACCTGCGTCGCTGAACGGCCCATCGATCAGTAGCTTCGATCCATTCTCGCCGTCCGGCTGATTCCAGATCTTCAGCCGCGGGAAGTTGTGCAGCATGGGCAAGCCCGCGTCGGTGACCAGGCGCCCGGTGCTGAAACTGCGCAAATTTTCCATGCCCTGGAGCGCCTCGATGGCGCCATCGCCGGTGGGCGAGCCCATCAGATCCACGCGCTCCAACTTGCGGCAGAAGCGCAGATTGGCTATGCCCGCATCGCTGATGCCGCGCTGCCAGGTCATCTCGAAGACGCGGAGATTGGGCAGATGGCGCAGCATCTCGAGTCCGCCGTCGGTCAGGTTGTCGCCGGGATACGCGCTCAGGTTCAGGTACTCGAGCTGCGGCATGCGGGCCAGTTGCATAAGGCCCGTATCGGTCAGTTCGCTCGAGCCGCCGAGGCTGATGCGCGTCACATGTTCCATGGACGCGATGCGCTCCATTACGGCGTCGGTCATCATGCCCTGCGAATCCACGGCGGCAAGGCGCTGCTCCGCCAGCACACCCAGCATCTGGTCCCAATCCGTCGGACGCATGTAGCGAGCGGGTCCGATCCGATTCTCCTTGGGGTCGATCGAGTAGGGAGCGCCCTGCGCCGCCGTGCCGCTTTCGGCAGCCTCGATCAGCTTGCTCCAACTGCTGAAACCCTCGTCCTGCGCCACCACGATCTGCGCCTCGTCGAGTTGGAGGAAGTTCTTGGGCACGCGCGACGAACGCTGCCGGAAGGCGTAGACGCGGCGCCAGATCATGGCCTTCAAATCGGCCATGGTGAGCTCTCTATCGTAATACCGGTTGAAGCGTTCGAGTGCCTGCGTATCTCCTTCGTAGGCGGCGACGAAGTCCTGCGCGGCCTGCACGCAGGCCTGTGCCTTTGGAGAGCGCGGCTGCGACTCCAGGGCAGCGACCAAGGCAAGCCAACTCTCCATGCCGTACTCGACGGCGAGAGCGTGCTGCACGCGGCGCAGGACGGGTTGAGGGGTGCTGTTGGGATAGACGCGCTCAAATCTTTGGCGCGCGTCCGGATGGTTTTCGCGCAGGGCTTTAAGCCAGCGCTTGGCCTCGTATTTCAGATTTTCGAGGGTGGTTGCGGCGGTGAGCTTACGGGACATCGATACCTTCCTTCCGTGAATTGCCCAGGGTCCGCTTAGCTTCCGGGCCGGATGAAAGGTCCGTAAATTGGTACTGCAGGAAATGGGTGGGAGCAGGCTCCCTTGCCGCGGACAGGAGGCGCCCCAGAAGCGCACTGGAGGTAGATTCTCATACCCGGTAGCGAGTGTCAAATGCGACGGCCGGCGAACGGGCGGCGTGCAGCAGAAAATTCCTGGTCTTAGCGTGATTGCGAACGGTATTGCGAGGGCGAAATACCGATTTCGCGTTTGAAGGTGCGGTGAAAGTGGCTGGCGTCGCTGAAGCCGGCGCGCTGTGCGATCTCGGCCAGCGGTGTTTCCCCGGCGGTCAGTTCACGGCAGGCGAATTCCAGGCGCGTGCGGCGCAGGTAATCGCCGATGGTGCAATCGTGGAAGCGTCGGAAGGTCTGCGCGACGTAGACCGGGTGGACATTGGCCGCCTTGCCGACATTTTCCAGCGTGATGCGCTGCGAAAAATTGGAGCGTATGTAGTCGCGCGCGTTTTCCAGCCAGTGCGGCGGACGCGCTTCCCGACTACGCCGGAGGCGCAGGAACTCGCCGGAGATTTCCAGCAGGATGCCTTCGATAATCAGTTGCGAGGCGTCGTCGCCGCTCAGAAATTCGCGGTAGAGGCGCGCTCCGGCGGCGCGCAGCGAGCCGCCGTCACAGGCCGAAGTGGCCACACCCGGAGGCGCCACCTCGCGCACGCGGTTGTACCAGGTGGGCGCCAGTTCGACGATCAACGAGCGTCCGCCGGAGCCGCCGAAGCGTTCCAGATGTTCTTCGTGAGCCGCATGGAAAAGCACGGTGGAGGCGGTGCACTCGTGGGTACGCCCGCCGTGGATCTCCTGGTAGGAGCCGTCCAGCACGACGCAGAAGAGCGGACACTCGTGGGCGTGGACGGGGGTGGCGTAACGCGCGGGATAGGCGCGCTCGGTCATCACGAACCCGCTGAGCGAGCGTGATTTTACCGTGCGACCAAAGAGCCCTGGTTCGCGGGACATTTCGCTTACCCTCCCTGCAGCGTACCGCTTGCGTTTGGTCCATTCTACTCCATCGCGAGTCGGACGAAATTTCCATGGGGTAAATCTGGCCATTGGAGCGCGGGGGCGGGTACAATTTCAAGCATGGCTGTGAAATTGACGAATCAGGTGGTACTGGTAGTGGGCGCCTCCAGCGGAATCGGGCGCGCGACGGCGGTGTTATTCGCCCGTGAAGGTGCGCGTGTCATGGCTGCGGCGCGGCGCGAGGAACGCTTGCGCACATTGCAGCAGGAGATGGCGGCGGAGGGCGCGTCGCTCGAGTTCGCGATTGCGGACGTTTCCAAAGTGGAAGACATGGAAGCGCTGGTGAAGCAGACGGAGGAGCGCCTGGGACCGATCGATATTCTGGTCTACAATTCGGGCACCAACATCAAGGATCGCGCGCTCGCTAACCTCACGCCTCCGC
>JBDTPR010000752.1:0-3326 GCA_039932635.1 Candidatus Solibacter sp. | reverse complement strand
GGGAGCGTTGCGCAAAAACGCTCCCTAACGGTCGCGGCTCTGCTAGGACTAAATAATCTTTTTGCCGCGACTTTCGGTGTGTACCGCCACGGGGCCGTTCTCCGTCGACAGGCGGATGGTGTCGCTAGAGCCGTTCATCTGCATGGTGCGGCCATCCTTCCAGGCATTCTTACAAAGCGCAGCGCTGCACGAAATGGGACCGTGTCCCGAGGTCTCCAATCGCACGCCGGAGCGGAAATTCTCAGGCAGCGACACCGCCAGCGGACCGTTAATCGTGCGCGCCTCAAGCTGCGACCCGTTCCACGTCTCACCGGCCAGCGTTAACGCAATCGGACCATTCTGCGCCTTCAGATGAACTTCGCCGCGATCTCCGGTAAACGCGATCGGCCCGTTGGTGGTGTTCACGTCCACGGTGCCCGTGCACTCCGAGACCGCGATCGGTCCATTCGACGCGCGCAATTTGATATTGCCGTTGACGCCCTTCACATCGATCGGTCCATTCTTAGCTTCCAGATTCAGGGAAGCGTCGCGCGGCGCATGAATCAGGAAGACCGCGTGCCATTCCGCCGAATCGCTGGCCGGCCCACTGTACGAAATGCGTCCCGCGCTGTGCGTCACCGCGACCCCGCGCACCGCCTGCTCGGCCGCGGCGCGCGTCTCGGCAACGGCGATCTTGCACGTTTCCACCGAATAATCCGCGCGGTCCCAGCCCCGCACGCGAATCTGGCCGCCTTCGATGGCGTTCAATTCCAGGATCGGCGCCTCGCCCTTGCTGAGGGTGAAAGCGTCGTTCACTTGGGCAATTTCCCCGTTACTTGAGCGGACTTTCAGGCCGGCGCAGCTTTCGGCATTGCCGTCGATGTTGAGGTTAAAGCCGTGATTCCTGGCCGCGTGCGTCTTGCCCGGCGTGAAAAGCCACCCGAGACAAAGCACCGCTGCCGCAACATAGAGGACGCCTTCGTATTTCATACTTACCATGAGACGCGCTCACTCCCCCGCAGTTAGCAGAATCTGCTTGCGCCGTAGCAACGCAATCGCGCCAACCGACAGAAACGTCGCCACGGACAGCGTTCCACCCCACCAAAGCGAGGCGGGCGAATAGCGCATTTCCACCCGGTGTTTACCCGCGGGCACGGCAACCGCGCGCAGCGTCCCATAGGCCAACAGCAGCGGAACCGGGCGTCCATCCAAAATCGCATTCCACCCGGGATACCAGTTGTCCGAGAGCACCACGACACCGGCGCACGGCAAATCCGCCGCCAGCCCGACCTCTTGATTCCGGTACCTTTCGATACTTACGGCGCCGGATTCCCCGCACGTCTCGACAGCTGCGTGACGGTCGAGAATCACGCGGTCCCGCAGATCGACATCCACGGCAAGCACCGCCCGGTAAGCCTCCTCGCGATCCCGCGCCACCGCGACCTTGTGCGCCACCCAGGCACGCGGAAATGCCGTAGGCCGCTCCCACACCTTCCAGCCCTGAGCGCTCGCGAATACTTCGCGACCCGCGCCGCCCGGCGCCTGCCGCCCCACGTGGTAGCGAGTCCCGTAGAGATCGAGCACGCGCGGATTCCAGAAGCCCAGCTTCCACACGGCTTCCGGCGCACTCGGCACAAAACCGCTGACCGTCTGAATGCCGTACCAGTCGCCGAAGTTAAAAACCAACTCGTCGTATACGTAATTCACACGCGCTACGCCGGCGTGTTCCCGCAGGAACCTCACCACGTCCGACATGCCGCCGTAGAGGCGCGGACGCACCAGCGAGGCCGCGTCTTCCACGTGAACGTACTCCGATCCGCTGCTGTTGTACCCCTCGAACAGGCACAGCAGCAGCAGCACGGCAACCACGGTGCGGGGCCCCGCATGGCCCCGGTCCCACGCGTAAAGCAGCACTGCCAGCAGGACCGCGACCACGCCCACGCCGGCGATGCGCTCGGCACTATCGGGGACGCTCTTGAACAACGCCGGCGGATAGAGACTCATCAGAGACAGTACGATTCCAATCGCCGCAGCCGCCCGGTACACCAGATGGAGCCGGATCGCTTGCCCCCTCAAGATTGCCTGTGTGCCCAGCGCGGCTAGCGCGGCCAGCGCGACATCCGCGATCGCCATGGCCATGATCGGCGCTCGCGCCTTTTCCAGTCCCGGAACCAGCGCATAGAGAACGCCGTGCATCGGGTCTAATCGCACCAGTGAGAACAGCAGTGCGCCCAGGGCCAGCCCCGCAAAAAGCCCCGCGCGTGGATGCCGCGGCCGCGCCAGCAGCGCCGCCGCAGCGAGAGCCAGTGGAACAATTCCCACCAGCGGATCGACAATGGCGTCGGACCCCGGCAAGATCAGGAAGGGGAGTTCCGAGGCCTTCAGTCCCAAGTTCTCGTGCGCCACGTAAGGGACCGGCGTCCGGTCGGTCACGGGGTTCGCGGTGTTCACCCAGCGCAGCGCATAATGTCCGTATTCGAGGGTGGGAAGAATCTGGACAGCCGGGCCCGCGGCCGCGATCGCCAACATCAGCGCCGTGCGCACAGCCGCCGCAGGCCACGTCAACCAGCGGCCCGCGATCGCCGCAATTCCCAGCCCGCCGAGAGCCAGTATCGTGAACGCCGGCACCGCGTGGTGTCCGCCCAGGATGGCCAGCGCCAGGAAAGCGCCCGCGCACATCGCGCTCACCATCCCGGACACGCCGCGGAGACTACGCAGGTAAAAGAGAAAGACCAGCGGCAGCCAGACCGCGCCCGCGCCGATCTGCGGCCAGGCGACATGACCCAGGAATCCCGTCGTCGCGAAGAAGACTGCGCCCACTACGCTCGCCATGCGGCCGGCGCCAATCGACCGGATAAAGAGATAGGCGAAAAAGGCGCCCATACCGTGGAGCAGCACGAACCACCAGTGCACCCACGCCAGCCTCAAGTGCCCAGACGCATCCAGCGGCGCGGCCAACAACAGCCACGTGATCGGACTGAAGACCGCGGGCTGCACCTGCCCTACCAGGGACTGGCCGCCCAGCAGGTACGGATCCCAAAGCGGCAATTCGCCGCTGCGCAGCGCCGCCGTCTGCACTTGCAGCCAGGGCAGAACCTGATGCCCGATGTCGGGCCTCTCGATGAATGTGTATTGCCCGGTGAGCGTGATCTTCCAGAATGCAATTACCAGACAGACCGCGCATACCGCTGCCGCGGCCAGTGAGCCGCCACCGAACCGCTTCTCGATATTTCTCTGCAATACCCTACTAGAACACACGGGACAATTGCTAATGCGCAGACAGCGGACTCGCACCGGTTTTGCGGCATCATGAAGATAAGGGACCGGAATGCCGTCTGAAGCAACAC
>JBDTPR010000751.1:0-3334 GCA_039932635.1 Candidatus Solibacter sp. | reverse complement strand
TACTCGGTGAGCATCCGGCCGGGACGATAGGAGGACAGGATCCACGAGACCTGGTGCGCGTCGAACCAGGCGAGGTGCTCCTGCAGAAGCTGGGTGGCCGCGCCCGGATCGGGCGGGAAGGCGGCGCACTCGGCGGAGTTCCGATCCAATTGCGGATCCAGATCGTTCACCAGAACGGGCGCGCGCGAGGAGAGTTCGCCGAACTGCACACGTCGGTCTTCGGCGGTGCGCAGCGTGGCGTAGCGCGGCGTGGCGGAGTAAATGACGTTGCCGTCGCGCACCTGCAACTCCGGCGTGAGCCCTGCGAACGCGAGCGGTCCAATCCCCGGCAGCAGGACCGGTTGCGCCGCGCCCGCCGCACGAATCGCAGCCACCAGCGATTGCAGTTCGCGCTGCCAGGCGGGCCAATCGGCGGCGGCGGAATCAGGCGCGAAGAAGACGTCGGGGAAGTCCTTGAACGTCTCCGCGCATAGCGGCCAGAACCGGGCCGGCGTCCCCGATTGAGTCGCGAGGATCGCCAGCAGTTCGAAATGATTGGCGGCGCGCACCACTTCCAGAGCGCGCTCGCGGTAAGCTGCGCTGTCCATGAAGACCTGCGCATCGAGAGGCAGTCGCACCGCGTTCATATTAAGACGCTGGCGTATCGAAACGAGGGAACTAGGCGAGAAGGCGCCGAGCTCGCGGCCATCGCCGGCGATGTCGGACGCCTTGAGCGTCAACGCCGGAAGCTCCGTGCCGCGCGTCAAAAACGGGCGACCCGCCGAATCCAGAATCCGATTGCCGCTTACGCGATAGGGTCCCGCAGGGGCCTGGGTAAGCTGCGCGGAGTGCGCTGCCAACAAGCTGTACAGCGAGAAAAGCAGCGCCGTGGGGAGATGCGTGGCCCTGACCCACAGGGTAGCAAACGCTATTCGGCGGGGGTGTAAAACGTCAGCCAATTGTCGCCGTGCCTGACCTCGCGAGTCCGCCTGAGGGCCCCGTACGCGTCTTTCAATTTCTGATGCACCGAGTGTTGCGCGATGGTCAGCGCGGGCGGCCGCTCTCCCAGGTGCTCCAGCGCCCCGGAATATTCATCGGCCAAATCGTACGGCGGATCCAGGAACACGATGCCCGGCGGACACCGTTCCAACGTCGCCAGTACCTTACCGGCGAGTACTGTGGCGCGCCTTTCGATACGCAGCACGGCGAGGTTCTTGCGGATGGCATCCAGCGCGCGGCGGTCGCGCTCCAGGAACCACGCATGGGAGGCGCCGCGGCTCAACGCCTCGATGCCTACGGCTCCCGTGCCTGCGTACGCATCCACGAAGCTCGCGCCCTGAATCCTCGTCTGCAAGATGTTGAACAGCGCCTCGCGCACGCGGTCCGCCGTGGGACGCGTGGCATCGCCGGGAATGCTCTCCAGGCGGCGCGAACGGAACTCTCCGGCAATCACGCGCATCAGACCGTCACCAGTCCGTAGCGGCGCTGCCAGTGATCGCGAATGTAAGCCACCGCGCGCCGCAGGTCTTCTTCCGAGGGCGGCCGCGCGATGAAGTCCACCGCATCGCGGCGCGCCACCTCCAGAATTTCGGTGTCGCGCAGGATGTTGGCCACGCGCAGGCTCGGCAGCCCCGACTGTTTCGTCCCGAAGAATTCGCCGGGGCCTCGCAGTTTCAAATCCATCTCCGAAATGTAAAAGCCGTCGGTGGATTCCACCAGGGTGCGTATGCGTTCGCGCGCGGTGTCGTTCATTTTCTCCGTCACCAGCAGGCAGTAGCTCTGCGCGGCGCCGCGGCCCACACGGCCGCGCAACTGATGCAACTGGGCCAGGCCGAACCGCTCCGCCTGCTCCACCACCATTACGCTGGCATTCGGCACATCGACGCCGACTTCAATCACCGTCGTGGAGACCAGGATCTTGATCTGGCCATCCTTGAAGCGCTGCATCACGCTTTCCTTTTCATCGGCGCCCAGGCGTCCGTGCATCAGGCCCACCGGAATATTCGGGAAGACTTCCTTCGAGAGATTCTTGTATTCCTGCTGCGCGGCTTTCATGGCCTGCGTCTCCGACTCCTCGATCACCGGGTAGACCACGTAGGCCTGGCGGCCCTCTTCGATCTGCGCCTTCATGAAGCTGTAGACCTTCTCGATGTGGTCGGCGGTGGAATGCTTGGTAATGATTGGCTTGCGTCCCGGCGGCATCTCGTCGATCACGCTCACGTCGAGGTCGCCGTACATTGTCATCGCCAGGGTGCGCGGAATCGGCGTCGCGGTCATCACCAGCACGTCGGGCGTCACGCCCTTCTGCAGCAGGCCGAGGCGCTGGAGTACGCCGAAGCGATGCTGCTCATCGATGATGGCGAGGCCGAGGCTCTTGAATTCCACGTCCTGCTGAATCAGCGCGTGCGTGCCGATGGCGACATGCACCAGGCCCTCGGCGAGCAGTTTCTTGATCTGCGATTTCTCGCGCGCGGTGTTGCTACCGGTAAGCAGGGCGGTGACGTAACCCAGTTTGCCGAGGATTTGTTTGAACGTAAAGCTGTGCTGCGTGGCCAGAATTTCCGTGGGCGCCAACACCGCCACCTGGTACCCGTTCTCGATCGCGATCACGGCGGCCTCGGCCGCCACGATGGTCTTGCCGCTACCCACATCGCCCTGGAGGAGGCGGTTCATGGGGTGCGGTTCCGCCATGTCGGTGGCGATCTCGCCCAGCACGCGCTTCTGCGCGCCGGTGGGCTTGAAGGGCAGCATGGCTTTGACCTGCGCGCGCACCTTGTCGTTGAGTTCGAAGGCGATGCCGGGGACGGCGCGGGCCTTGCTGCGCTTCAGCGCGACGCCGCATTCCAGCCAGAAGAACTCCTCATAAATCATGCGGAACTGCGCGGGCGAGCGGAAGGCGTTGAGCAGGCGCAGGTCGCTATCGGGCGGCGGGAAGTGGATATCGCGGAGCGCCGTCCAGCGATCGGGCATCTTGAGACGGTCGCGCAGGAATTGAGGCAGGGCATCGTCCACCGGCTCGATCGATTGCAGGATGCGATGCGTGGCGGTACGCAGCATCTTGGTGGTGACCTTGCCGGTGGCCTCGTAGATCGGGACCACGCGGCCGACATGCAGCGTGGCCTCGCTCTCGTCCTCATCGCCGGAGAGGATTTCGAATTCCGGGTGAAGCATGGAGAGCTCGCCGGAATACGTGTCGAATTCCACCTTGGCGAAGAGCGCGACCTTCATGCCTTCCTGGAGCACGTTGGCGAGGTAACTGCCGTGAAACCACTTGCCCACCAGGATGGCGCGCGAGGAATCGGTGAAGCGCGCTTCGAACATCCCGAGCGTGCGACGCTTGAAGCCGCTCACTTTG